>CAZLVM010000046.1:0-6515 GCA_964562875.1 uncultured Methanosarcinales archaeon
TCTCCGACGGAGCTGCTCAAAAATAATATTTTTGGCATCTTGCTCACTTCGTTCGGAGACAACCCTCTTGTCAGCTATCTTGGCTATTTTTTGAATTTTGCCTTAAGTGCACTGGCATTATTTGTGCAAAGCCTGTATAAACAAAAGCTTTTTAAAAGCTCAATATTTCCTATTTCTGTGAGTGGGTGACTAAAATTAATGAAGAATTAAATGTAAAACCGCTAGAAGCCAAAATAAGGGATACTCCTATAAACGGCTCTGAAGCGCATCTTAGGGATGGAAGCGTTCTAAGCTCAGAAGACCTTAACGTTATCAAAACAAGGTATTCAGGTGTTCTTGGATGGGATGATATGCTTACAAACCTTAGAGAAAGAAAAGCTGAAGTTGAAGCAGACCTCACACTTGCTCCAGAAAGCAGAGCAGAGTTTATAGCTGGAATTGATGTTGCTATGGGAAGAATTGGAAGGCTAAGCGGATATGAAAGTCAGTATAGCGAATCACTTCAGAAATATGCTGGAAACGGAGCCAAAAACGGCAATGGCAACGGCAACCATGGTTAAGGTTATTGTTTTTGGAACATTTGACATTCTGCATAAAGGACATATTGATTTTTTCAGACAGGCAAAAGAATTCGGAGATATTCTTGTTGCAGTTGTTGCAAGAGATTCAACTGTTGAAAAAATAAAAGGGCATAAACCGGAAAATGAAGAGGATGCCCGGCTTGCTGAAGTAAGAAAAGAGACAGATGAAGCTATGCTTGGCTATGAGGATGACCACTACAGAATTATAGAAGAGCAAAAGCCAGATGTTATCTGCCTTGGCTATGACCAGGACTCTTTTTCAGAAGGCCTTGCTGAAGAAATAAAGAAAAGAGGCATTAGCGCAAAGATTGTAAGACTGAAGCCGTACATGCCTGAAGAATACAAAAGCTCAAAACTTAGGGGCTAAATTCTTTAGCTTTCTAAAATCAAGAATCTCGTCCCCAACAACATAGCATCTGAAGTTTTTTATGTCCTGATGAAGGAACGGAGAAAGCAGCTCTTCGCTTGTTACGTTTGTGCCTTCTGTTATCATGTTGAATGATGGCTGGACAATCAGCTCTTTTTTTCTGAACTTTCCCTTCAGAAAGCACTTGAACTTTTCAGACCTTGGGCCATCCCTTATAGATACTGCAGGATGCTCATGGGCTATGATTATAGTTTTGAGCTTTTTGTTTTTTTTGAGAAGATCTTCAGGTATTTTATCGCCGTGTATTATAAGAATTGAATCGTCAATATAATATTCAACAATATCTATACTCCTCTTTTTTGCTATCGGACCGAGAATTTTGTCATGGTTTCCCTTAGTCAGAATAAGCTTTTTACAATTTTTAGCAAGGAATCCTATCAGCTTAAGTGTTTCTCTCCATTCCTGTTCTGAAATCTTGCCAAACTCATGCTTTATATCGCCGTTGACAACTATAGTATTTGGCTTTACCTTCCTTAGAATGCCCTCAAGTCTTATTATTGTGTCCCTAAACTGCATCCTCGGCACAAGAATTCCTTTCTTATTCAGATCTTCCTCATATCCTATGTGGAAATCAGACAGTACGAGAGTTTTGCTTTTCTTTATGTAAACTCCCAAATCAACTGCCTCTATGCCTTTTGCTATTTCCATAGGAAACTTTCCGGATTCTGCATTTAAATAGTTTTCCACCAAAATTATTATAAACTAATAAAACTGAGAAATCAATATGAACATAAAATTTACTGCATTATTGATTATAGCTCTTTTTGCAGTTTCAGGGTGTGATTTTCTTACTAAACTTTCTGAAAAAATACCATGCGAAACCTGCTCTGAAAAACTGCTTAAGTTTGAAGAGTGCCTTGACGTATGCAAAGAAAGGCTTGAAGAATCAAACGGCACTATAATGTTCAACAAGAAAATCAATGGGTTAAGCGGATACAAGAAATCAATCAAAGTCACAAAAGAAGAAGGTAGAACAGTTTCCTGCATCTGCACATACACTTACGAGTGAGATTCCCCTTCAAGAGTTCTTACCATATCGTCAAGCAATTCTCACAGGAAATAAGCCCTGACATAATCTCGTATAAAGTATTTGTTTGATGGCAAAGCTTAAATAGTATTTCTTTCAGTTTTAGAGTCATGGAACCAGTTGTAATACTTGCAATTCTTGTCGCAGTTTATCTTATTATTGCAAGGGGCATTGCCCTTATTGACCCTGCCATCGAAAAAAGGATATGGAGGGATTTTGTAAAAAGGCCTGACTACAATGTGGAAAGAATGGGTTTTATCTTTATAGCGCTTGCAGCTGCAATGATTTATTTTGCACTTCCGTATGTGCAGAATGTTTCTGCGCTTGTGATACTAATTGCAGCAGGATGGCTCCTATGCATGGGCGCGTTGGCAACACAGAAACAGCCTGTAAAGCTGATGAGCAAGTACTTTGCAAAAAAGCCAAACCATTGGGTAAGAATTACAAGCTCTGTGTTTTTTGTGCTTGGGTTTTTGATTCTTTATCTTGTTTTGGGATGATTATTCTATCTCTTTTAATCTTTTGAAAACAAAATCAAACAATTCCTTAGGCCATTCTGTTTTTACCCGTGTCTTGTACTGGTGCAAAGCCTTGATTACATCATGCCTTATGTCTTTATCACCGTCTATTAATTTGACAATCTCTTCCTTGGCATACATTGGAACATGCTTTACGTTAAATGCCATAAGCTTAAGGTCATAGTTCTTTTCCTTTTTTTCCTCAAGCCTTTGTTCTTCCTGCTCCCTGAACTTTGCATAATAATCAAAATCTTCCTGCGGCAAAACCTTTTTCTTTCCCTTCTTTAATCCGATTTTTGCAATAACCATAGTGTGCATTCTTTTCAAAAACTCCATCTTGTCGTCAATTTTCATCACATCTATAAAGCCCTGCAGAGCTATGTTGAATGCAAAAGGTGACGGGATGTTTGTGTTAACTTCAACAATTTTGATTTTCTTGTCCTCAATGCCCTTCAAAACTTCTTTTGTATGCTCAATATCCATCAAATCCTCCAAAACCTCCCTTTTTGCTTCCTTGAGTATTGAAAAATCAGGAGAAATTCTTCTAAGAGCGCTCATCAGAATCATAGAGCTTACCTGCTGCCTCCCAACTCTCTTTTTCCTGCCCATGTAATTCCTTAGAATCATCAAAGCTCTTGTTGCGCAGTGCCTGAACCTTCTCTTGAACACCTCTGAATTGTTAAGAGCAACACTAAGGACAAGTTCAAGCTTGTCTGACTTCAAAAGCTTTAACGCCTTTGCAACATTGACAGTCTTTCCCTGCCCAATGTAAAAGCCGTTGTCATTTATTCCAATCTCAACATCCTTGTGCTCTGTCCTTGAGATTGCGAAAGCCAGCGCCCTGCTCAGGCAGTCATTTACCCTCCTGCCAAACAATGAGTGGAAAACAATCTTGTGGTCATTCTCGTCAACATAGTGCTCTATGAGAATTGTCTTATCTGTTCCAAACCTTCCAATGTAATCATACTGCTCCTTGAAATACTCATACAATGCAGAAGCTGCATTGTCGTCAACATAAAGATATTTGTTAATGAACTGAGTTATCTCATTTCTTGTCTTTTTTGCGCTGAACTTCTCAAGCATAAGCCTCCTAAACCTTCCAATATCTGTCGCAAGATCAAAACTCAGCGGAAGCATTTCAGAAAACCATGACGGCACAGTTGGCGGCCTGTTTGAAGATGCGTTGACCTGGGCAACCTGGCCCCTTGCAAACTTAAACTGATAGACAGATCCTCCCAAAAGAAATACATCTCCAGGCTTTAGCTTTTCAAGAAATCCCTCGTCAATCTTTCCAACAATCTGATTTCCAACTTTAACAAGGACAAAACTTTCATCAGGGATTGTGCCAATGTTTGTCATGTAGATGACACGGCCCATTTTGCCTCTTCTGCCAATCCTGCCTTCCTTTCTCCAAATCTTGGCATAGATATGCCTGTCTTCAAGAGAGCTGAAGTTGCCTGCGAGATAGTCGAGAATCTCATTAAAGTCCTTTTTTGTCAAATCCTTGTAGCAGTAGCTCTTTTTTATTGTCTTAAACAATTCTTTTTCTTCCCAAATCCTCTGAATTGCAAACCCGTCTATCTGCTGAGCAAGCACATCAAGGCAGTTTGTAGGGATGTGCAGCCTGTCAATCTTTTTTTCAACAGCTGATTTCAAAAGCACAGAGCATTCAACAAGGTCATCCCTGTCAAGAACTATTATTCTTCCTTTTGTTACATCATGAAGACGGTGGCCGCTCCTTCCAATCCTCTGCAAAGCCCTTGCAACTGATTTCGGGCTTCCAAGGCAGATTACCAAATCAATATATCCTATATCAATTCCCAGCTCAAGAGATGTTGAAGAAACAACAGCCTTTAGCTTTCCCTGCCTCAGGCTGTCCTCGATATTATGCCTGTGCTCTGTAGACAGTGAGCCGTGATGAGCGCCTATGTTTTCAGTGTAATTTTTAGGAAATTTTTCCTTCAAATGATGCACAACCCTTTCGGTTGCAGCTCTTGTGTTTGTAAATATGAGAGTAGCCCTATGATTTTGGATTAGCTCGTCCATCTGCTCGTACATTTTATTGTGCAGAACTTCATACGTTGTATTCATCAGGTCAGGAACAGGAGAAACAACCTGAATGTCAAGCTTTTTCAAAAACTGGACATTGATTATTTTGCAGTTTCTTTCAGGACCTACAAGAAAGCCGGCTATTCCTTCCAGCGGAGCGACTGTTGCAGACAGCCCAACCCTGGTCATATGGTCTGAAAGCTCTGAAAGGTTTTCCATGCTTAGCGAGAGATGCACACCTCTTTTGTTTTCTGCCAAAGCATGGATTTCGTCAACTATGCACCACTCAACATTCCTTAAATGGTCTATGAACTTTGGCGAGGCAAGCATTATTGAAAGTGATTCAGGAGTTGTTATCAGAATATGAGGCGGGCTTTTCAGCATTTTTGACTTTTCAGATGTTGGAGTATCACCAGTCCTTACCGCTACGCGAATGCCCAGCTTTTTCCCTGCAATTTCCTCAATCTCCTTTAATGGCTGCTGCAGGTTTACCCTTATGTCTTCATTTAATGCCTTTAGCGGCGATATATAGACGCAATAGACCCTATCATCAAGTATGCCCTTTTCAGCGTTGTCAACCAGCTCATTAAGGATTGAGAGGAATCCTGTCAATGTCTTTGTTGCGCCTGTAGGCGCTGAAACAAGAATGTTCTGCCTCGAATGGATTTCCTTCACTCCAAATTTTTGAGGGAGGGAAAACTCCTTGAATCTCGAGAAGAACCATTTCTTCACAAGAGGATGCAGCAATTTCTCAACATCCTTTGCACTGTCCGGCTTTTCCTTGAATGTTATGTTTTTTTCCATCTTTATTTTCTATATTGAAATTAAATAACGTACTGCTAACTTGCTTCTAGTAATACTGTGAGAGTTTAAAAATTTAATGAATCACTCTAAAGTTCTGGTTAGTGCACTAACCCGAATCACTGCAAAAAATTAGAAATTGCCGCCAAAGACTCCATGATTTGCTGAGTTGTCGTGTTATTTGACTCCAAAGTTACTGCTGCATTCTTCAGGACTTCCTTGTCAAATCCTGCAAAAACATCTGCAGCGTTTGTTATCTTGTTATGGTCAACACCATTTACAACCTGATGGGCATGGAACTCGAATGCCCTGCTTTGGAATTTTGTGAATTCCTTTCTTTTTATTCCAAACTTTTGCTCTGAAAGCTTTATATGACCAAGGTCAAACAGCATGCCAAGACTCTTTTTTGAAACTTTTTTGAAAAGCTCCCTTATTTCAGCGGGCTTTATGAGCACTGCAAACGGAAAAGGAGGACCTGTCTCAACAGCAACCTTCACATTATAGTACTGAGCATAGTCGCAAACCTGACCAAGGGTATGTGCGCCGATTTCCAAAGCCCTTTCCTCTGAAATCTTTTCAGACATCTGCATATGGTTTGGAAGAATGTCAGCAGAATAGCCCAAATGAACTGAATACATCTCCCCCTCAATCTTGTTAAGGAACTCAATTGACTTTTTTGCAGTTGCCATCACAGTTTTCTGCATCTTCTGGCTGGTTGAGCACATGTTAAGCATCATCTTTTCCCCTGAAGGCGGGAAATTGCCGTGGCAGATAAAATTACAGCCGTTGTCTTTCTTAAATTTTATGACCTGCTTAAGGTCGGGCAGGTCGTGGGCAGAGCCAAGTTCTATATTGTTGATTTTGAGATTTTTGTAAGTGTTAAGAATATGCATTACATCCTTTTCAAACTTTGAAGTTCTGCCCTTAAGGCACATTGTAGATACAAACATCATAAGAAAAAGGTTTTACTGCAGATTATTTAAATTTTGTTATTAAATAAATTTATAAACAAAACACAGAATCTTTTTTGGGGCGTTTTAGCGGTCAAGGCCCAATGCGCTGAATATGTCATCCTTATTTTAGAATGATAATTTTTTCAAGAATTAAAACTT
>CAZLVM010000047.1:0-6496 GCA_964562875.1 uncultured Methanosarcinales archaeon
AAAAATAATATTTTTGGCATCTTGCTCACTTCGTTCGAAGACAACCCTCTTGTCATCTGAATTGATATTATTTTAGAATTTTGCCTTAAGTGCACTGGTATTTTTTGTGTAAACACTAAATAATTAAAATAGAAAGCTAAAACGCTTCTTCTTCAGGATAGAATTTGATTCCAGTATCAGTAATTCTCATGGGGAAAATTTTCTGGGTGAAGTTTGTTCCCCTCATTTTTAGGATTTCAGCAACTCTCTGCCTTATGTTGCCCTTTCTGTAGTTGTAAAGAAGTATAACTCCATCAACCTCAAATTCAACAACACTTGGCTCATGCGCCTTGGGCTCTGCTTCCTGTTCTGCTGTGAATAGGGTTGTACAGCCCCATTTTGAGATTATTTCAAACAATGAAAGGAGAGACTCCCTCTTTGCGAGTTCATTCTTGTAAAGTAATGCAAACGCGCTTATGCTGTCAATTACAAGCCTTTTGGCCTTTAATTTCCTGACCATGTTGTCTATTTCTCCCCCTCCTTCTGCCAAAAGCCTATTGACTTGTTCAGGCGTGTATCTTACAAATGCAAACTTGCCTGCCTTTTCCAGCTTTGCCAGGTCCCATCCAAACTCAAGCATATACTTGTAGAAATTATCTTTTTCCTCTTCAAAGGAAACATAAACTCCTTTTTCCCCGTATTCCATGATTCCCTTGACAATGAACTGTATGCCAAATATGCTTTTTCCAGCTCCGGGAGAGCCGGCAACAAGTATTGCGGATTTCTTTACATAGCCCCCGTTTATCTCAGAATCAAGCCCAGAAATTCCAGTGGGCACTCTTTCAATGTTTGACTTTTTTGGCATTTCAGAGGGATTTCCTTCCATGACCTTTCCAGTTTTTAGAGAAATTGTAGGCTTTTCAGCTGTTGTTCCTTCTTTTCTCTTTTTCAGATTTTTTTCTATGGCTGATTTTATCTTTAGAAAGTTAACTTCCGGCTTTTTTGGGCCTGCTTCTTTTTTTACCATAGTAAAAAACCTGTTGAAACGATATATAAACTTTTCCTATGGTTTATCGCTTCTTCTTTTTTGGGGTTAGCAGTGCAATCTGTTCATAAAATCCTACTGCCATAAGGATATAGCTTAGGTAATATGTGATGTCTATGAATCCACTAATCCACTGGGATGCTGATGTGAGTATATAGTAAGCCTCATTCCATGTAACATAGCTGTAAACGCTGTCAGAAATCACGTACATTATTATTCCCCATGTAATGTAAAGCCATGGCTTTACAATTACTCCACCTATCATAGATACTGTTATGAGTATTGCGCCCAGCAGAACTATAAGATCCCCTATCGGATAAACTATGGTCACAACCTTTTCAGCGAATGAGTACTCTTCATATGTTAATACAGGATAAATGATGTAAATGGAGATTATTGCTAAGATAGATGCAAAAATCACGAGAGATATTATGATTGTATCTTTTTTTATGATTCTTTTTATCGCTTTCAGCGCAACAAACAGTCCCATAAACATGAGGGGATATCCCATTATCCAGAATATGTCCGCAGGGGAAACCAGCGGAAAAGAATCAATCGCAATATCATAAATAAACCATATTATTTCTGCTATAAACCAAAGGAAAATCCCTGCTGACAGGTAAAGGAATGCCTTGCCCTGGGGTGTTTGAACACCTGTTTTCTTTGCTGCTTTTATTCCAAAATATACAGCCATTCCTGCTGAAATAACAATAATTAAATCTGATATTATGCTGAATATCAGGTTGCCTTCTTCAACAGGCGCCATTAAAAGATGGAATAATACGATTCCTATGAGAACTGCAAAAAATATAATCCAGTTTTTCGATTTCATTTTATGATACCTCAAGGACATTATCAACCTTTCCTTCCTTGAAGATTGGGACTGCAGTAACCTCATAGGTCCTGCCGTCAGCGCCCTTTTCATTAATTCTTATAGTCTTTCCTTTTGAGAAAGCCTTTATTGTAGGGCAGTGCTTGCAGATTCTTTCCCTTTTCTTGTAAACCAAATAGCACTTTTGCCCCTTGACACCTTCGCAGTGGAATCCCTTGTTATGAAGATGCTTGTTTACCCATTCTATTCGCATGTTAGAATCAATAATAGAAACCCCTTCAGGGAGATTGTTAAATAGCTCTTTTAATGCCGCCAGCTCCACATTGCCACCTCTTTTATGTTATTATTGCTCATTTTTGTTTATAAATTTTGCCTAAAATAGGCCTCCAAAAACACTGCCTATTATTAATCTGAATATGAAAAACATGGCTATGCTTGCTCCGGTAAGGAATGGCATGAACTTTAACCCGTCTCTTGCCTTGCCTCTTGAAATTTCTCCAATGATGAGCGATGCCATCACGCTGGTTACTGTGATTAGTATTATTATGAGAGGAAATGCAGTGCTCATCTCTATGGGCGAAAGCGCCAAGGTTATGGGCACCCCCCGCGTTTCAGTGACTGACAGGGTTCCAACCATTTTGCCGAGCATTTCGATAAGAAAAGTAGAGGTTGCAAACAGGAAAGGCCCTCCAAACGTGATTGCCGCAAATATGAACATGACATAAACAGAAACTGTTGCCCTGATTTTTTTCTCAATCAACTCATTTTTTTTCAGGCTCATTGACGCCTGCTTCAGCAAATCCGACAGATTGCCCCCTACCTTTACTCCTGATACAATCAGTGAAAAAACTCTTTCTACCTTTTCTGAATTCACTCTTTCTGTTATTTTAATCAATGATGTTTTGAGATCTTTTCCAAGGGCAAGGTCCTTGCCTGCCTTGCTAAGCTCTTCTTCCATAGGGCCGAATTCAGGTCTTGCTGAAAGCAGCAGCGCCCTTTCCGGGGTTAAGCCTGCTTTTAGATTTGATGATGTAAGGTCAAGCACGTCAGGGAGGACCTCATCAATACGCCTCGCTCTTGTGTCTGCTTTTATTAAAAGATATTCATAGAAGAATATGCATATGACAGGGAATGATACTATGAATACTATTACAGGAATGTTGTACCCTATTTTTATGGAAATAAAGGACAGGATTAATGAAATTAAAGCAGATGAAAAAAACATAATGGTTATGAATTTTTCCGGGTTTGTCTTTAGAGAGGCGTAATGCAGCGCTTCCTTGATTTTTATTTTCAAAGACGTTGGGTAAAGGACGGAGAGTCTCATTATACTAACGCAGGCCTCCTAACTCTTATTATTCCCAGGAAAAACACCTGCAGCAGCAGTGTAAACAGCATCATAATAAAAAAGAAGAGATTGTAATAGGCAGAGCTTATCTTTAGGAACATTGAAATTATAATAGTGATTGTAAAGAAAAGCGCAGGCATTATTACCGCAATAAGCATGTAGAACATCGCCAGCCCTCCAAGATTGCTGCCGTACTTTTGAATCTGGATTGCCTGGTCTTCGTAAAGGTTTTCAAGTGAGTTATGCATTACATCGGATATTGGAGCCCCTATTTTCATAGCATTTACAATCTGCCAGAGCATTCTCCTGAAAAGAAGGGAAGGGGTTGCATTAGCAACTTTTTCAAGCACAACAATCTGGGGCTTTCCCGCGCTTATTTCCTTTGTTGCTCTCTTAAAAATTTGGGATATTGCTCCATACTTGCCCAATGAGATGTTAACCATTATGTCAAAAATAGGAATGCCCGAGTTCATCTGCACAACCATATCTCTGACAGCAGGTATCAGGTTTTTTTCCACTTTCTTGACTTTTCTGTTTATTGTCGCAATGGGCAGCTTCATATTTTGAATAAACACGAATAATGCTATAATTGCCCCTCCAACAAGGGAGATGATAAGTTCAGGAGTCATCCCCATTCTTGTTGTGATTAAGTAAAAAATAAGAGAAACAAAAATAAAATAGAATATGGATGAATAGATGGATATGGCAACATAGTCCTCAGGCTCTATGTCAAACTCTGCCTTCTTGATGTTAAGCTTGAAATTTTTAGTTGCAAGACCGGAGCTAACTCCTCTGAACATCAGGGCGGACTTTTTAAAAATGAGCCCCGGAGCAAGTGTCAAGTAAGGTTTCATTTTTTAATGCTCATCCTCTTTATGACAGACTGAGGGTCTGAATAGTAATCCTGGAAAACCTTTGCTATTGAATTTAGATCCCTGATGTTGTTTTTGACCATCCAGTCAAGAACTGATTTTCTTTCATTGATGTTGTCTTCTATGTCCTTTATGGTCATTCCTGTATGCTTGCTTATGTCGCCGAAGAGGCGTTTGTTGTCAGCGTGCCTTACTATAATATCTTCTGACGGCACCCATCTGTAAAGCAGGTTTGGCATTATTCCTTCCTTGCCTTCGCTTGACAGCAGTTCTCCTACTTGGTAGACTCTCCTTAAGCCTTTGCTTCTGTCCCTAAACATAACAACAATTAGATTTACTGCTTCCAAAAGATTTGATGGGACATTGATTGGGGGATTGATAAGTCTTCTCACTGTTTCAAATATTGAATCGGCATGGACTGTTGCGTAGACAGCGTGCCCGGTATGCATTGCTTCAAACATGACTTCGGCATCTTCTGCTTTTCTGACTTCTCCGAGGATTACCCTGTCAGGCCTCATTCTTAATGAATTGACAAGAAGGTCAAGCATTGAAACTCCGCCTTTTCCCTCAGTTCCTGCTCTTCTTGTAGTCATAGGCGTCCAGAAAAGAGTATTGGGCAGCTGGAGCTCCCTGGTGTCTTCTATGCTTATAACCCTCTGGTTTGTGGGGGTGAATGACATTAAGACGTTCAGTATGGATGTTTTTCCGGATGCTGTGCCCCCTGATATAATAACATTCATCTCATACTGGATGCAGAGCCATATCAATGCAGCAGTTTCTGAGTTGATTGTCTTGTTATTTATCATATCAGTTATTGTCCATGGATCTCTTGCGAACTTTCTTATTGTGATTGTATTGCCGTTGTTTGATATGGGGTAAAGCACTGCGTTTGCCCTGTCGCCAGTTACCATGTGCGCGTCAAGCAGGGGTTCAAGCACAGTTATTTGCTTGCCCACCCTTCTTGCAAGTATTGAAGAATAATTTTGAATTTCATCTTCTGATTTGATAATTATGCTTGTTTTCAGCCACCTGTATTTTTTGTGGTAAGCTCTTACGCTTTCGCCTGCGCGCGGGATGACTATTTCCTCCAGCAGGGGGTCCTGCATGAGAAACTCAATGTCTCCAATCCCCAGCGTTTGGTTAAGTATGTCAACCGCCAGATAATCCCTTGTTGCTTTGTCTATTTTAGGGAGTTTTACGCTAATAAGCTCAGCAGTGTCTTTTGCAAGCGATTTTCGCATATCTTCAACAGCTTTTGGATTGATTATTTCAGCGGAAGTTATGGTAATTTTTCCCGCGAGCTGCCCTTTTATTTCCTCCATAAGCGCTTTTGTGCCAGGGGACAAGGAGGGTATTTCAATCCTGTATTCCTGCTTTTCAGGAATTATGCTTACCTTTATTTTTACAGAATCAATTTGTATTTCATAATTGTCAGAAGGCATTATTTTTTCTCCTCTTTCTCTTTTATTTTTAATATTTCAATTTCGCCGATGGTATGGTATTTGATAATTACCATTTCCTGGGCCTCAAGTATTTTTGCCCAGTCTTCAATTGTTTTTGAGTCAACGCCAATTGCTTTTGCTGCGTCAGAAATTTTTATTTTTCCCTTTTCATTTATCAGGCTTAACAACTGGTCTATTTCTGTTTTTATAGTTTTTGAGCTGAGTGTTGATGTCTGTGGAATTTTTGTTTTTTCTTTTTTTGGTGCAGTTGCAGTTTTTTCTGTTTCTTTTTTTGGTGTAGTTGTAACTTTTTCTGTTTCTTTTTTGGAAGGTGGAGTTTCTTTCGGCTTTTCCTTTTTTGCTTCAGGCTCTTTTTTCTTAATTTCTACTTTTTTCACTTCTTTTACCTTTTCTTTTTCATTCACTACTTTTTTTTCTTTTATGAAATTGATGTCCAGGCTGGCATTTTTCTTTTCTTTATTCTTTTTATCCATGCGTTTTTTTCTTCTCATTATTTTCCCCATAATAAGCTTGCAGTCTCTTCTTACATTACCCCCTCCTTCTACAAATTCAACAGTTTCCTCAACAAAGTCGAGGGTTTTGTCTACAAAGTCAATCGCCCTGTTTATTTCGCTTTCCCTGTATGCTTCTTTTTTGAGCTTTGAGATAATTTCCTTTTTAGGGGTATTTTTCTTTATTAGCCCAGTTACTTTGCTTAATAGAGACCTAACTACCATGACCTTTATTGTCTAAGAACACTATATAAGCATTAGTAATCATTCAAAAATAGTTACTTTAGAATGCGCTTATTCCATTGTTACGCCTTTGGATGTCAGCTCAATTTTGTGAAATTTTGGAGCGACAGGAGTTGTACTTTTTTTAACTCTCAATGTGCGGAAAGAATCTACTTCTTTTTCTAATAATATATTCAGAATCACAAAATCTCACAATACTTCAATAGCTATAACATAATCACAA
>CAZLVM010000048.1:0-2044 GCA_964562875.1 uncultured Methanosarcinales archaeon
TCCTTGCAGGATTTGAAGAATTTCCAATTGCAGAAATACTAAAAGAAAAGTTTGGTATAATGACAACAGGGTTTTTGGGAGCAATTATACCATTTTTCTGCGGATATGTCCTAGGATGGATGTTTGAGTTTCCAGTCACTGAATCGCTTTTTATGGGGGGGATAATGGCTGCAACATCTGTATCAGTGTCTGCAGCAACACTAATCAGCTCAAGAAAAGTAAACACAAAAGTAGGAAGATATGTTCTTGCAAGCAGCATAATAGACGACATTGTAGGGCTTCTTATACTTATCTTTATCATAGGGTTTGTTACAGCAGGCACTATAGGCATACAAACATTTGTTCCGGTAATAGTAAAGATAGTTGTCTTTGCACTGTTCTTTGCGCTATTGATGGTCCTAATACCTCTGCTGTTCAAACTTGTGTTCAGGTCAAGAACAGACGAACTTGAAATTTCAACAGCACTGGTAATAATCCTTTCTCTTGCATATTTTTCAGAAATACTAGGTTTTTCAAGCATAATCGGAGCATTTCTCGGGGGAGTAATGCTTTCAAGAATACCTGCATTGAAAACAAGAATTGAAACACAAAAATTTGAGGCAATATCTCTTGGGTTTTTCGTGCCATTCTTCTTTGCATGGGTAGGGTTAGAAATGTCACTTGATTTTTCTCTTGTCGGATGGTTTGCCGTGTCTTTTGTGCTTGTTGCAATGGTAAGCAAGATAATTGCAGCCTTTGCAAGCGGGGTGCTTATCAAGATGAAAGCAAGAGAAATGCTTGCAATGGGAATTGCAAGGATGCCAAGAGGAGAAGTTGCGCTTTCTGTATTAATCATAGGAAAGAAATTAGAAGTTGTTCCTGACATTCTTTTCGGAGCAACGCTTCTGCTGATAATAGTCACAATATTTGTAACTCCGCTTGTCCTTAGGCCTGTTCTTGCCAAGATAAAGGCATAATAATTATAAATGCCCTGAGTTCTACCTATTGTTATGATATGCTTAGGAATAGAATCAACAGCCCACACTTTTGGAGTGGGAATTATGGATGACAAAGGAAAAGTCCTTGCCAATGTGAAAAATACATTCACAACCGAAACAGGGGGCATTGTGCCAAACAAAGCAGCAGAGCACCACGTGAATGTATTTGATGCTGTGATTAAAGAAGCGCTGGAAAAAGCAGGAATCAGCATTAAGGATGTTGGACTTATCTCATTTTCACAAAGCCCTGGAATGGGGCATCCTCTTAGAATAGGAGCTGTAGCGGCAAGGTCATTATCGCTTGTTAATAATATTCCACTCATAGGAGTTAACCACTGCATAGCCCACCTTGAAATTGGAAGGCTTCTTACAGATGCAAAAGACCCTGTATTGCTCTATGTTTCAGGAGCAAATACGCAGATTATAGCATATGAAGGCGGAAAATACCGTGTTTTTGGAGAAAGCCTTGACGGAGGAGTTGGAAATTTCCTTGACTCTTTTGCAAGAGAAATGGGGCTTGGTTTTCCAGGAGGCCCAAAAGTTTCTGCGCTGGCAGAAAAAGGGAAAAAACTGATTAAACTGCCTTATGTTGTAAAGGGAATGGATATCAGCTTTGGAGGATTATTGACAAACCTGAAAAATAAATTAAAGTCAGGTGAGTTTTCAAAAGAAAACCTGTCATATTCTGCGCAGGAAACAGTATTTGCAATGCTTCTTGAAGTTTCTGAAAGGGCAATGGCCCACTGCGGAAAAAATGAATTATTGCTTGGCGGAGGAGTTGCATGCAATACAAGACTGCAGGAAATGTCAAAAAAAATGTGTGAAGAAAGAAATGCTGAATGCTATGTGCTTGAAAACCAGTTTAATGTTGACAACGGAGCAATGATTGCATGGCTCGGCATAGTCATGAACAAAGCAGGCATAACAACACCTATAGAAGATTCAGAAGTAAAACCCTATGAAAGGACAGATGATGTTAAAGTCATCTGGAGATAATGAGGTGAGGACCATTGCAAGGCGGCAATGAGTTGATGGCCATTGCCGCGCTCCGTGCTGCTTCTTTTTCT
>CAZLVM010000048.1:2144-4867 GCA_964562875.1 uncultured Methanosarcinales archaeon
CTTCTTAGCAGGCTTCTTAGCAGGCTTCTTGGCCTTCTTAGGCTTTTCAGGAGCAGGAGCAGGCATCAGCTCGCCAACTTCCAGCTTTGTTTTAGCTTCATGAGCCAAATCAAACTGATTTTCAATATCAGGAGACAGCGGCTCATAAATAAGTCCGCAGTCAAGGCAGATAAGCTGCTGCCTCTCCTCGTTGTGCTTAATATTAATAGAACCACAGTCAGGGCATTCCCTGATTTCAGTAATGTCAGCTTCCTTTTGTTTTTGTTTTGCTTTTGCCATAGTATCCGTTCTGAAGTCACGTATATTTATACTTTTCGGAAACTCATTTCATCCGTTTAAGAATGCTTTCCTTGCCCTTCCAGTCTATTGCTTTCTCAAGAACTTCAACAATGTTTTCAACAGGAATTATATTTACCTTTGAAAGCTTTTCCTTGTCAATTATTATGTCTTGCATGTTTGACTTAGGAACAATAACATTCTTTATGCCAGCCTCTATTGCAGCCTCCACCTTTGATGAGACCCCTCCAATAGGCAGCACATCTCCCCTCACTGATAATGAACCTGTCATTACAAAGTCCTGCTTGACTGGAACATTGTGAAGAGCTGAAATTATCGCTGTTGCAACAGCTATTGATGCAGAATCACCCTCAACACCTTCGTATGTCTGCAAAAACTGAACATAGATATCATACTTCTCCTTTATGTCCTGGCCAAAGTATTTCTTGATTATTGCTGTAACATTTTTTACTGCCTCTTTCGCAATCTCTCCAAGCTTTCCTGTTGCAACAATCTCCCTTTCCTTTCCGCCATGAGTGACTTCTGCCTCTATTGGAAGTATTATTCCTGAATATGCAGAGCCCCCTCCAATTACAGCAAGCCCGTTAACCCTTCCGACAGCCTTGCCGGTGGTCATGATTATTTCATATTCCTTTTTCTTTTCAATAAACTTGTCAGCAATCTGCTGTTCAAGCGTCCTTGCTATTTTCTTTGCATCATCAATATGTTTTTTCTGGACAAACTTTGCCTTTGCATTCTGCGCAACGTCCCCTGCAGCCCTTACAAGCCCGCCAAGCTCCCTCAATCTTAGAGTCAAGTGGTTTTTCCGGTTTGCCATCTTCCTTGCCTCTTGTATTATGGCATCAACCCCTTCCTTGCTGAAATGAGGTATTTTCTTGTCTTTGGTTACTTCCTGCGCAATAAAAATTGCAATCTTTTCCCTGTTTTCAGGAGTATCTGTTATTGTTTCATCCATGTAAACTTCATACCCATACCCTCTTATCCTTGACCTCAATGCAGGATGCATGTTCTTTATTGTCTCCATGTTTCCTGCGGCAACAAGAACAAAATTGCACGGAACAGAAGTTGTTCTTACCATAGCCCCTGCGCTTCTTTCTGACTGGCCGGTTATTGAATATTTTCCTTCCTGCAAAGCTGTTAAAAGCTCCTGCTGTGTTGCAGGCGCCAATGTAGCTATTTCATCCACAAACAAAACTCCCATGTTTGCCTTGTGTATCATTCCTGCGACAACCCTCTCATGCGCAGGAGTTCCCAATCCTCCGCTCTGGAAAGGATCGTGCAGAACATCTCCCAAAAGAGCTCCTGCATGCGCGCCTGTAGCGTCAAAAAAAGGAGCCTGCTTTTTCTTATAGTTGTCAACAATAACCTTTGGCGGAATAACCTTTGACTGGGCCATCCTTTTGCCAAGATTAAGATAAAGCATAAACGCAGCTACGAAAAAGATTCCTCCAAGGAAGAATGCTGTAAACATTATATCTGACTGGTAATAAGAACGAGCCCACCAGGGCATAATCATTGCAAGTATGACAAGCGCTATCATTATCACGTTTTGGTTCTTGAACATGTTCATTGACTCAAGCCTTTGATTAAACACCATGTCCCTTCCTTTTCCAGCAGGAGATGTCTTTATGATAGGCTGATTTTCGTCATGCTTGTTTGGAAATGAAATAATATCAACAAGCTTTTCCTTTGGAAGCAATTCTGCCAATGCCAATCCAAGCATTGACTTTCCTGTTCCAGGCTCGCCAATCAAAAGAACATGCCTTCTCTGCTGAGCAGCCTTTTTTATGACTTCCACTGCAGCATCCTGGCCAATAACCTGGCCTACTATCTTGTCAGAAATCTTTATGTCAGCAGTAGTCTTGTACTTAAGAGCCATGAGAATGAAAAGAAATTAGACATATATAAAGTTTTGGCTAAACCCTATACCTAACATAACCTAAAAGCATTGTAGCAAGGCCTCCAGCAGTTCCTGCAATGCCCGCTACCTTCATTATGGTTTGCATGGTTTCATTGTTGCCACCCTGGCTCCCTATCAGTGCAACAAGACCAGTTACTGCAATTCCAAGTCCATTTCTGATTATTATTTTGCCTGAGTTAGCATGAATTATTCTTGTTTGAACCTGCATATGCCTTGCACTTTGGTTGATAGAATTCTCATACTGACGAAGATACCCGCTCATCAAAATTTGGGATCTTGCAGGATGCTCAAGTTCATTCTTGAATCTTCCCCTTGCAGTATCCTCATCTGAGCCATATCTGTCTGTTTTAAAATAATGCTGAAACATCTGCTCCTTAACGTGAGAAGAGGTAGTTACTGCATCTCTTAAATCTTCCATTGTTGCCATTTTAAACACTTCTAAAATTAGTCGGCTGTATTTAAAGATTCGGCAATCTTGCGGCTTTTCAAAGGCAATGCAAATAAA
>CAZLVM010000048.1:4967-6484 GCA_964562875.1 uncultured Methanosarcinales archaeon
AATTATCCCCTACTTTTAAAAAGAAATTATGATTAATCAAGTTATGAAAAAGATATTGCTTGTATATCTGCCGTTTTGCACACCTGCAACTCCGCCTTACTCTATTACAGCCATGCAGAGCTTTTTACAGGCTAACTGCGATAAAGAAGTGCAGATAGATGTTCTTGACTTGAACATTGCATTTCACAAGATTAAGTTTCCTGAGTTTAAAGAGTATTATCAGAACTCGGAAAAATGGGATGAATACAACCAAAAAACAAAAGAATACATCCAGATAAGCGGTGAAACTTATTCCAAAAGCAATTCCAAAGTTGTTGAGGGCGGCAAACCAGAATTATTTGAAGAGCTTTTGGCGCTGATAACTTCAGAAAAACCTGATATTGTTGCATTCAGCATTGTCTACTCAAGCCAGGCATTTTTTGCAAGAAGCATGCTGCAGAAGCTTAAAGAATTAAAGATTACTACTGTGATTGGAGGTCCATCAGTCAATCATAAGCTAAAGGCTATTGCGGACCATTCATTTTCCAGCGACGTTGAGTTTTTGGAATTTATCAATAAAGAAAAGATTGATTCTGAACAGCTGGACTTTAGTTCAACTCCTGATTTCTCAATTTGGAATCTGAAAGATTATTTTACACCTAATCCGGTAATTCCTTTGAAAACAACATCCACATGCCCTTATAAAAAATGCGCATTTTGTTCGCATTACAACCCCATACCATACTATGAATATGATATGGAAAACCTGAAGAAAACAATTGTTAAGTCCAATCAAAAGCACTTTTTTCTTATTGATGACATGATTTCAAAAAAGCAGCTGCTGAAATTTGCAGAAATGATTAAACCGCTCAACTGTTACTGGGTATGCCAGCTTCGCCCAATAAAAGATTTAGACTATGAGACTTTGAAAACACTAAAAGAATCAGGATTAGTCATGATATTCTGGGGTGTTGAATCAGGAAATGAGAGAATACTTAATTTGATTGAGAAAGGGACAAATCCGCAGGATATTTCCGATGTGCTGAAAAATGCTAACAAAGCAGGCATTCGAAATGTTGCGTATATCATATTCGGATTTCCAACAGAAACAAAAGAAGAGTTCATGGAAACAATTTATTTCCTTGAAGAAAACAAGGAATATATTGATTTAGTGTCCCCATCACTGTTTGGGCTTAAGTATGGCACGCATATTTTTAAAAATCCAGAGAAATACGGCATAACCAAAATTATAGAAGAGAAAAGAACTGTTCTTGAGCCAAAACTTATGTATGAGGTTTCTTCAGGCTTAACCCAAAAAGAAGCTGCCCTGCTGAAAAAGAGAAATACGGAAAGAATTGAAAGGCTGAATAAATTTCCAAAGAGAATGAATTTCTTTAGAGAGCATATGATGTGCATGATAACAGATAAAATCTGATTATTATTTAAACGGATATTTCCAGAAATACCATTTCTTAACATAAAAGTGTTTTCTTAGCTTAGGTATGAATATAACCAAAATAACTGCTATTGAAAACAGG
>CAZLVM010000049.1:0-6467 GCA_964562875.1 uncultured Methanosarcinales archaeon
AAGTCAATAAGATGCTGGACATATATTATCATCTTTTCTATGACTTTGATGATTCAAAGATTGTAATCATATCAGATTTAAAGAAAAGCCTTACAGAAGAAGGGTATAAACTGCTGAAGACAACAAAGGAAGAGGAAATCTATCTTGTAAACAATCTCATGGAAATTGTTGAGAACATAGGAGAATCAATGGGCTCTTATCTGGGAACTCATTTTTAGGAGGCAAGGTGCCTTTCAAGGTCGCCAAAGCATTCTGTAATCTGGCTAAACCCTTGTTCAAGGTTTCTTAGCTTTTTCAGCCTTGATTCATTGTAAAAACTGGGGTTTGTCTTTTCATGCATTTTTCTTGAGTATTCCCTGTTGAGGGTTCCAATCGCCATTGCAGCCCCATTTCCTATCATTTGACCCATCATTTTTATGTAAGAGTGGCGGTCGCTTGAAGCTTGGTCAAAATAAAACCCTGTAAATGATTTTGCAAGCATGAATGTTCGGTAAGGCAGGACTGCAAGCTGGCCTTCCCAGAACTGCTCAAACTTTGCATCCCTTTCCTTCTGGTGCGTCTGCCCTTCATGGTACCTTTTCTTATGCTCAAGGCTTGTAAGATATGATTTCACACCTGCTACATATTCTCTTAACTGGTAGACTGCCTGGCTTCCTACGCTCTTTTCATCGAGTTCCTCAAAGAAGCCTGCTGTAATCCTGTCAAACTCATTCAATGCATTCCTGTTTATTCTTCCAGCGCTTGTTCTAGCATCGTCATGTTTTGTCCTGCCTACAACATATTTTGAAAGCTCTTGGAGATAAGGCCTTGCAGCCTTTTGGCAAAGCTCAACAGCCCCCAACTGATTTGTAAGTGTTGCCTTATAGTTTTCCAGCTGGTTGTCAACCCACTCGTTATAGCTGCCAAGCTCCATGTTAAGATGGTCAAACAGCCTTTTCGCAAGCTTTTTCTGCTCTTCTCCAGGCTGTATATTTCCAAGCACAAGCACAGTTCCAAAGTCATACTGCGGAGGAAGCTTTCTTAGGGCAGCCCAGTCAGTCCCCTCGACATTTCCTCTGAAAACAAACCAGTTGTTCATAGAAACATCTTTGAATCCTGTTGCAATCTTAAGCCCTGGCGCATTTTCCATAAAATCGATAAGGGCATCTATGTTGTCTCTTACCAATGCTGCAGCAGCTTCATATTTTTTCTTTAGCGGAACAGGCGCCATTCCCTCAAACAGGTACATGAGGTCTTTTCTCTTATGCTCAGGCGGTACGCTGTCTGCTGTGTAGAGCCCAAGACTTTCTCCAACAAACCTCTGCATCATGTCTTTTTCCTCTGTCGCGAGGTTAAGGGGAATATGGGCCTGCACCTTTGCTATTCTTTTTACAAGCTTTGTCATCAGGAGGTTTCTCCTGGAATTGTAAGCTCCGATATATTTTGGGTCTGTTTCCCTTGCTTGTCTCCTCTCAATCTCCTGGGCTGTTTCAGTAAGGTTCTTTCTTCCCCAGTGCCTCATCATTGCAACGTTTACGTCAGGCAGGCGCTCATAAAAGAAATGTATGCCGTGGTTAAGCCCGCACCTGGAAAAATGGTTTGCAACCATCATCTCGTGCCTGAACTCCTCGTCCTTTTCAGCTCTTTCAGCCTCTGTCAGCTCATGCCCTCTTGTATTGGTCCTTTTGTCATAAATCTTTACAGCGCTGTGTATTGAAACTCCTCCCACTATGCTTGTGGCCATCCTGTAAACCTGGTTTTGCGATGGAGAAGGTATTCTGAATGTTGTTGTTATGAATCCTGAGCCGAATTCCCCAGGATAGCTTTCCATAACTGCCTTTACTCTTTCCCCCACAGCTTTTCTCACATTTTCAGCATCAGGGCCTATTTCAGATACAAGGCTCTGCAGGGATATTCTTCCAAAATAAAAGTCTGCTTCGCTTTCAGTATCCCTTTCGTCAGGATCCTGCAGTAGGTATTCTGTAATCATCGCATAGACTCTGTCCCTGCTTGAGCCATCAATACCCATCTGCCCATCTATATTTTGCCTGATTTTTTCAAGCAGATCCTGACTGAATATGTTGACGCCTTCTGCCTCTCCCGAAGCGCCTATTGCCCTCTGCACCATCAGCTCGAGAAGAGCTTCATCAGTTATGTAGTCTTCAGGCATCATATGGTATCTTATGTATCTTCTCAATGCATCGTCTGCCTTTTTCCTTAGGGAGCCGTAAACATCTGCCCCATGCTGGTCAAGGGATACCTGGAGCTGGTTCCTTGATGCAATCTCCAGTATGTCGTTTTCAGTGTATTCAGATCCGTCAATCTTTATAAATCTGATAAGCATCCCTGCTGCCTGCCTGGCATCGCCGTCTGCAATGCATAGCTGCCTCATGATAAACTGCTCGTGCTGATCTTCTCCCTGAAGTGTCATGTGTCTTACGAAAGTTGGAATCTCTCCAATATTCCTCACAAACCTCTTTAGCATTATGCTCTTGATTATTTCATTTACTTCATGGGGCTCATAGGTGCCAAGCGCTTCAACAACTTTTGCTATCTCTGCATCTCTGTGCGGGTTAAAGTCAAGCGCAAGCGTCCCTCTGCAGTATTCCTCAAGCTTTTCATTTCTCGTGCCTGCAGGTATCACGTTGAATCCTCTTGCTGCGAGAATTTCTGCCACTCCAGCTCTTCTTCTTTCAACTTGGTCAAACAAAAGCAGGTCAGGCCCCATGTCTTCGCTTCTTGCCTGCCTATCCCTTTTCATGGCAACTCTTTTCGCAAGTGTGCTGTCCAGTGTTTTGGTTATTCCTGCAGATACATCGTCTACGAGGAACCCTCTATGGTCATATTTTATTATTTCAGGGCTTATATTGTTTATTTCCGGTAATGTAAAATTCACCCCTTCTCTCACAAGAATTATTTCAGGCTTTTCTTCTTTTAATACTGTATCAAGGTCTTTTCTCACTCTTTCGCTGGCTTGTTCAAGGGTTTCATTTTCAGGGGATTCTGTAATGCTGGTGGGGATTGTATGGTAGCCCTGGCCCTGCAGCATAAGCAAAGCCATAATATCATCAACAACAGCTATGGTGTTCTCTTTCCTGGTCAATACGGTCTGCATTGCTTCAATAACAACTGCCCGCTCTTCTGGAGGCGTAAGAACTTTTCCAGAGGCAGTGCGTTCAAGAATTATTTTTTCGTATTCTGCTCTTATAATTTTAGCCAGGGAATCAGTGCTTTCGCTTTTTATACCGCTGATTAGTCCGCTTAGTTGATCCCCAGAATTTCCTCCGGATTCATCACTCATTTGAAAATATTCCCCCCACCATATTAGTAGTATTTTTCACTACTGCAGAATACTAATCCATTTAAAAAGCTTTCGTGATTTTATGTATAAAGCCCCTCTGTAAACAGTTTTTAGAAACGTTTATAAATACCAATCCAAAACTAAAAGACTATGTCTGAAGACCAACTGGTTAAGGAAAGACTGAAAAAACTTGATGAGATAAGGGAGAGAGGCATAGAGCCGTATCCGTATTCTTATGAGCAAAAGGACCACGCTTCAGAGCTCCAAAAGGAATTTGGAAAGCTGAAAAACGAAGAAAAAACAAGGAAAAAGGCAAAAGTTGCTGGAAGGCTCATGACTCTTCGAAGGATGGGCAAGGTAACCTTTGCAACTTTGCAGGATCAGTCCGGAAAAATACAGCTGTATTTTAGGCAGGATGATGTTGGAGAGAAAAAATACAAGTTTCTAAAGCTTCTTGACATAGGGGATATAATCGGGGCAGAAGGCGTTATTTTCAAGACAAAGATGGGTGAAGTCACGATTTATGTTTCAGATTATGACATTCTTACAAAATCATTAAAGCCGTTGCCTGAGAAGTTTCATGGATTAAAGGATGAGGAAATCAGGTACAGGAAAAGATATCTTGATATGATAATGAATCCTGGAGTCAAGGAGCTGCTGATAAAAAAATCTCTTGTAATTGACAGCATGAGGGAATTTTTAAAGAAAAAAGGATATGTTGAAATTGAAACCCCTGCTCTTCAGGTTCAGTACGGCGGAGCAAATGCGCGGCCGTTTAAGACAAAGATTAACGCATGGGACATGGACATGTATTTGAGGATTTCTCCTGAGCTTTATCTAAAAAGGCTGATTGTTGGAGGATTTGAAAAGGTTTTCACAATATGCAAAAACTTCAGGAATGAAGGTGTTGACGCTTTCCACAATCCTGAGTTCACAATGATGGAATGCTACTGCGCATATGCTGATTATGAAGACATGATGGATTTAACGGATGAAATGGTTGAATACTGCTGCAATAAAGTAAACGGCTCAACAAAGGTTGAGTACAACGGGAAACAGATTGACTTCAAGGCTCCTTGGAAAAGGCTCTCAATGAAGGATTCCCTGAAAAAATACGCAGACATTGATGTTGACAAGCTTAATGATGCAGAGCTGTTTGAAAAGAAGAATGAGTTTAATCTTGATATTGAAGGAGAAATGACAAGGGGAACAATGATTCAGGCTCTTTTTGAGAAAATCGTAGAGGACAAGCTTGACGGGCCAATCCATATCATAGACCATCCTATTGAATCAACCCCGCTTTGCAAGCAGAAAAGGGGCGACAAAGATTTAATTGAAAGGTTCGAGTCTTTTGTTGTTGGAAAAGAGCTTACCAATGCATATTCAGAGTTAAACGATCCAGTTCAGCAGAGAAAACTGCTTGAGGGACAGGCAAGCCAGCTAAGAGCCGGCGCTGAAGAAGCCCACCCTATGGACGAGGATTTTATTGAGGCAATAGAATCAGGAATGCCTCCAACAGGGGGTCTTGGAATTGGAGTTGACAGATTGGCATTATTTTTAACAGGCGCAAAATCATTAAGAGAGATAATACCTTTCCCTATAATGAGGCCTGAAGACGCAAAAAATAAAAACAATGAAAAAAGAGGGATTAAAGAAGATGGCAGCTAAGAAAATAGCATTTGGGAAGAAAAAGATAATTCATCTTGTTGAGCCAATAATCCTGATAGGAGCTTCAAGGAAAAAGGTTATGGCAAAGATTGATACAGGCGCAACAACATCTTCAGTTGACCTTCAGCTTGCAGCAGACCTTAGGCTTGGGCCTGTTGTGAAGACAAAGCTTGTTAAGTCAGCATCAGGAAGCCTGGTGAGGCCGATAATAAAGGCAAGTGTTGTATTTGCAGGAAAGACAATGGACGCACATTTCACTGTTGCAGACAGAAGCCATATGAAGTACAGGGTTCTGATCGGCAAGAACATACTAAAAAAAGGATTTTTAATTGACCCGGTAGAATGAGAGGAGCTGTAATTAGCATGGGAAGCCTGTCCTCAAAATGGACAGTCAAGGCAATGAAGAACTACTTTGAGTCAGTTGACACCATAAGTATAAAATCAATTGAGGTCAAGATTGGCGACAAAAAGTACGAAGTTCTTTACAACGGCCAGCCTTTTGCAGAGTACGACTGCATTTATGCAAAAGGAAGCTTCAGGTATGCTAATTTATTGAGGACAATATCGCATGCGCTGCAGACAACAACTTATCTGCCTATCAAGGCAAGTGCTTTCACAATTGGCCATGACAAGCTGTTGACTCATCTCAAGCTTAACGATGCAAAAATTCCAACACCTACAACATACATGAGCTCCTCAACAGAGGCAGCCAAGAAAATTCTAAAAAGAATAGCATTTCCGGTTATCATGAAGTTTCCGCACGGCACGCACGGAAAAGGAGTCATGTTTGCAGACAGCTTTGAGGCTGCATCTTCAATGCTTGATGCTTTGAGCGTATTAAACCAGCCGTTCATTATCCAGGAATACATTGAAACAGGAGGCATGGACACAAGGGCAATTGTTGTTGGGGACAAGGTTGTTGCAGCTATGAAAAGAAAAGCTGTGCAGGGCGAGAAAAGAGCAAACATTCATGCCGGCGGAAAAGGCGAGCCGGTAGAGCTTGACACTCATACAAAGAAGATTGCAATTGCAGCTGCAGAGGCAGTCGGAGCAGACATATGCGCAGTTGACATTCTTGAAGGGGCAAGAGGTCCTGTTGTTATTGAAATTAATCTTTCACCTGGACTTCAGGGTATAACAAACGCAACAAAGATTGATGTTGCTGACAAGATTGCAAAGTTTCTTGCAAAAAAGACAAACGAATTCAAGTCCGCAGGCAAGAAGGCAGGCGCAAGCGAAGTCATGAGAGAGCTTGGAATCGAGGATGCAGGAGGAAAAGAGATAATTTCTCATCTTACTCAGAGGGGGGACAAGATACTTCTTCCTGATGTTGTTTCAAAAATGTTTTCTTTCAAGGAGCAGGACGAGTTCACAATAAAGATTGAGGAAGGCAAGCTCACAATCCAAAAGATGGAAGACATGTCATCAGAAAAAAAGAAATGATTTCTTTGATTAGTTTTTTTTAGAATAAATAAGTTTAAATAATCAAATTAGCAAAAAAGGTATTGGATGAAAAAAG
>CAZLVM010000050.1:0-6465 GCA_964562875.1 uncultured Methanosarcinales archaeon
GAGTAAATCTTACAGGGCATGGCGAAACACTATGCATACTTGATACTGGAATTGATACAGACCATAACGCATTTTCAAATAAGATACTTGATGAACATTGTTTTTGCGAAATCAACAACATTCCTTGCTGTCCTAACGGGCAGAATGAAGACACAAGCGCAGAAGATGATAACAGCCATGGCAGCCACTGCTCGGGCATTGCTTCGGGAAACAGCTCAAATTCCAAGGGAGTTGCCCCTGATTCAAAAATTGTAATGATAAAAGTCTGCAACAGCGGAGGAGATTGCGATGGCAGCGGCATGCTTGCAGGCATTGACTGGTGCGTGAACAATGCCTCAAAGTACAATATATCATCAATAAGCATAAGCATAGGAAGCGACACATTATATTCAAGCTCAAACTGTCCTGACGGGGGCTTTGTAAATCCGGTTGATGAAGCAAACAATCTTGGAATTATGGTTTCAATATCATCGGGAAATTCAGGTTCAAGCTCTGGAATATCCTGGCCTGCATGCATTGACAACGTAACTGCAGTTGGGGGAAGCACAAAATCAGATGCAATGGCTAGTTATACAAACTATGGCGGTGGGCGCCTTGACCTTATCGCTCCAGGAAGCAGTATATTTTCTGCATGGAATAATGGCGGTTACGGCTCAAAATCAGGAACATCAATGGCAGCTCCGCATGTTGCAGGAGCATATCTTCTTATTTCTCAGGCATCAAGGCTTATGGGGATAAACTGGACTGTAAGGGAAGTAGAACAGGCTTTTAACAAAAGCGCAGGAGTAATAATTGTAGGATTTCCAAGTATAGATATTATTTCCGATTTAAACTACTTGAAATACAATTTTACAATAAACACAACAGCCAGCTCAATATCAAAGGAAAATTTTGGAAAGATAAGTTTTGCATCTCAAATTAATTTTACAGATGTTGGAGGATGCATTGAGATAAAATACAATAATGTGTCTGTCAATACGTCAAGAAGTGAATGTTCTGTTTATAATAAGCCTGCAGAAATAATAATTGAAAACATTACCTGGGCGCATGTCAAAATTTTAAAGGATGGCAATGACTGTCCAGGAAACATATGCACTTTTATCAGCTATTCAAATGGCATTGCAGTTTTCAATGTTACAGGATTTAGCTCTTACACCACAAACGGAACATACGGTCTTTTGATATCAGATGACACTGACACTTTAAGAAAAGATATAGGCCAGCAAATAAGGTTTTATGCAAATTTCTCAAACTCTTCAGGAGAAACAATAAATGGTACTGGAGTAAATTGCACAATTAAGTTTAACATAACTCAGAACTGGGAAGGTCATGCTAACATGAGTTATAACTCAACAAGCCAGTTATATGAATACAACCGCTCGTTCAGCAATTTTGGCAACTATTCATTTAATGTTTTGTGCAACGGAACAGAAAATGGGTATGGTCTGATAAATACCACTGATAATTTTTATGTGGATATGTTTCCAAATACTACACATATTATTCTGAATTCAACAAGTCTTCTTAACAGGACAAATGAAAGTATAACCTGCTGGGTAAACGCAAGCAATGAAGAGTACACAACACTATCTGCTTATTATTCATGGTACAATAATTCAGTGTTTTTTTCTTCGGGAACATCTTCAATAAGCAACGCAACCCTTGCAAACATTTCTACATTGCCAAGCTTTGCAACAAAAAAGAACCAACAGTGGGAATGCAGGGTTTTTACTGGTGATGGAGTTGTGAACGAAACAGACAACAATTCTGCATATATGGCACTTGCAAATTCGCCGTCGTTTTTTACACAGAACCTTGTGAACCTCTCAGTTGAAGAAAACAGCACAATTTTTTATGATATAAACTGTTCAGATGCTGATGAGAGTGACGGAGTTGACATTATAACGTACTATATCAATGATTCTTCAGAATTTACGCTAAGCGCCTCCACAGGGGTCCTTAACTGGACCCCTGGCTTTAACAAAGCTGGAAATTATTCATACAATATAACCTGCGGAGACGGAAGCGTGAATGTTTCACAAATTTTTACAATAAACGTTACAAACCTTAACAGGATTCCTTCAAATACCAGTATAATCCTAAACTCCACATCTGGAGGGAATTATTCAACAGACAACATAACATGCTGGGCATATGGCCAGGATGATGATGGAGGAACATTAAATGCGCACTTTAGATGGTATAATAGCACATTATCATATCTTAATGGAACAACTGCAATAACATCAGGGTCAATTGCGAATATTTCAACAATAAACAGTTTGATTACAAATGTAGGTGAAAACTGGATTTGTTATGTGAAGGTAGGTGACGGAGAAGCAAATGAAACAGAATGGCATAATGCATCCTTAACTATAAAAAATTCACCTCCATCATTTAACCAAAGCCTTCAAAACCAGGTAGTGGCTGAAAATTCAGAGTTGTACTATGACATAAACTGCTCTGATCCTGAAGGCGGGAGCGTGACATACTACATAAATGACACATCAAAGTTTGAAATAAATTCCACAACCGGAGAAATAAACTGGACACCCAGCTTTTATGACAGTGGGGTGAGGCAGTACACAGTAACTTGCGGAGACGGCATTGCAAACAGCTCACAGGAATTTAGCATAACAGTTTCAAATATTGAAACATACCAGCCTGATCTTACAATTATAAGCCCTGCAAACGAGTCAACATGGACATCGTCAGGCACTGTAACATTTACATACAATATATCTGATGATACCGGCGTGGCAAATTGCTCGCTTACTGTAAACAATGAGACTGTATACAATACATCGGCAATATCAAACAATGGATACAGTACTTTTTCATGGGCGCTTTCAAATGGAAATTATAATTGGAGCATTAACTGCACTGACAGCTCTTCAAGCGCAAAGACAGCCAATTCATCAGTTTATGCGCTAATAGTTTCATACTCTCCGCCGTCTGGAGGGAGCAGCGGAGGGGGCGGAGGGGGATCATCTTTATGCAATAACGAATGCGTTGAAGGCCAAAGGGGATGTGTTGTAGGCAAAAATGCATATGTTTCCTGTGGAAATTATGACGGAGACAACTGCCTTGAATGGGGTTCAGAAACATTCTGCAAAATAAATGAGGTGTGCGAAGCAGGATTTTGTGAAAGGATAAGCCCAAGCTGGCTTTGCGATGAATGGAATGATTGCGCTGATGGAATGAAAACAAGAGAATGCGCTGACCTTGAAGGATTTGAAGCGCCAAAAACAGAGTCAATAGAATGCGAAACTGCTATTATTGAAGAAGGGCCGGAAATTGAAATTTCAGCACCTGTTTCAAAGCCAACTTTTGGCGAAAAGGCATCAGCTGTTTATGAAAAAGCAAAGCCTTACGCTTTAAAGATTGGGAAATACTCGCTAATATCCATTGTGCTTGCTACATTGGTTATATCACTCGCAACAGGAATAAAAAAGCTTGAGAATACGCTTAAAATATCACATGATGTTTCAGCATACCAGAAAAAGGTTGAAAGTGATTTTATGAAAACTATTAGCGGAAAGAAAAAAAGAGGTAGATAAATGCCATACTACAATGAAAGCCCCGATGAAATATTTAAGGAGCTGAAAACCTCGCCAAAAGGCCTGAGCCAAAAAGAAGCAGATGAAAGGCTCAAGAAATACGGCAGGAATGAGCTGAAGAAAAAGAAAGGTCCAGGACCAATTGCAATATTCCTGTCCCAGTTCAAAAGTCCGCTTGTGATAATTCTTATTGCAGCTGCTGCAATAGCATACGGACTTGGAGAGAAAAATGATGCCATTGTAATTGGTGTTGTTGTGCTGATAAATGCAATTGTGGGATTTATTCAGGAGTTTAAGGCAGAAAAGGCGCTTGAAGCTTTGATTAAGATGATTGCCCCAAAGGCAAGAGTAATAAGGGATGGAAAAGAGCAGATTATTGATGCCCACCTAATTGTTCCGGGCGATATTCTTGTGTTTGAGGCAGGCAAAAAAGTTGTTGCAGATGCCAGGATTTTTGAATGCTATGAAATAAGCGTTGAAGAAGCTGCATTGACAGGCGAATCAACTCCTGTCAGAAAAACTTCAGAGGCAATATTAAAACAGCATCTGGTGGTTGGAGATATGAAAAATATGGTGTTTACAGGCACAAGCATCGCAGAAGGCTCTGGAAAGGCTGTTGTGACTGAAACAGGCATGCATACTGAATTTGGAAAAGTTGCAAAGTTAACACAAGAAGTGAAAAAATCAGCAACACCCCTGCAAAAAGAGCTTGGCAAGGTTGGAAGGTTTATTGGAGTGGCTGTAATAATTATCTGCGCCATTGTTTTTGCGATAATACTTTTAAGGGCAGGCCAAATATCAAAGGAGGTTGTTGTTGAAGGATTTATCTTTGCAGTTGCCCTCGCTGTTGCAGCTGTTCCTGAAGGCCTTCCTGCTACAGTTACGATAGCTCTTGCAATCGGCGTGCAAAGAATGGTTAAGAAACATGCACTAATAAGAAAGCTGAATTCTATAGAAACACTTGGTTCTACAACAGTAATATGCTCTGACAAAACAGGAACCTTGACAAAAAATGAGATGACTGTAAGGGAAATCTTTGCAGACAGTCAGACAATTGATGTTTCAGGGATTGGGTATATGCCTGAAGGAGAGTTTGCTGTAAATAAAAAACAGATTTCAAAACAGGATTTGAAAAAGATGAGCCTTTTCTTTTCAATAAGCGCTGTTTGCAACAATTCAACCCTTGAAAAAACCGATGGAAAATGGAGCATAACAGGAGATCCTACTGAAGCTGCTCTTGTAGTTGCATCCCGCAAGGCAGGATTTTCAAAAGAAGATTTTTCTGATGAGTATGAAAAGGTTTACGAGCTTCCATTTGATTCAAAAAGAAAAATGATGAGTGTTATTTGCAAGTCAGGCAAGAAAAAATATGCATTTGTAAAAGGAGCGCCTGATGAGATTCTGAAAAAGTGCAGTAAAATCTTTGTGAATGGTCATTTGATGCCTCTTACATCAGCAAGGAAAAAGGCAATACTAAAGAAAAATGATGAGATGGCAAGTAAGGCATTAAGAGTATTAAGCCTGGCTTACAGGGAAATAACCGGAAAAACAAAAAAATACACAATCAAAAATACCGAATTAAATCTTGTATTTGTTGGAATGGTCGGCATGATAGACCCCCCAAGGCATGATGTAAAAGAATCTGTTGCATTGTGCAAAAAGGCAGGGATAAAGATTTTTGTAATAACCGGGGATCATGGAATAACTGCAAGGGCTATTGCAGAAAAAATTGGAATAGCATCACCAAAGACCCAGGTTATTGAGGGAACTGTTCTTGACAAGATGAGCGAAAGTCAACTGGAAAGAGTACTTGATAAAGAAACAATATTTGCAAGAATTTCCCCTCACCACAAACTGAGGGTTGTTGAAGCGCTTGAGAGAAAAGGGGAGGTTGTTGCTGTTACAGGAGATGGGGTAAACGATGCTCCTGCCCTGAAAAAGGCATCTATTGGGATTGCAATGGGCATATCCGGGACAGATGTAAGCCAGGCGGCATCTGACATGGTGCTGGCAGATGACAGCTTCAGCACAATTGTATCTGCTGTAGAGGAAGGCAGGTCTATTTATGACAACATAAAGAAGTTCATGAGATATTTGTTCTCATCAAATTTAGGAGAAATAAGCGTTATATTTTTTGCCATGCTTATAGGGCTTCCTTACCCCGTGCTTGCTGTTCAAATTTTATGGGTAAATCTGGTTACAGATGTTTTTCCTGCGCTCTCATTGGGCGTTGAGCCTCCTGAAAAGGATATAATGGAAAGACATCCAAGAGACCCTAAAAAAAGGATTATAACACCCAAGATTTTTTCCAAATGGCTTGTTACAGGCCTCATAATAGGCATAGGAACACTGGCTGTGTTCATATGGCAGCTTACAAAAGGAGGATGGCAGTTTGGAGGGGCAGTAGGAATTGAAGATGTGTTTTATCTTAAGGCGCTGACAATGTCATTCAGCACTCTTGTTATTTATCAGCTTGTGAACGTGTTTAACTGCAGGAGCGACAGCAAGACTGTTTTCAGCCTGGGATTCTTTACAAATAAATGGCTCCTTATAGCAGCAGGGGTTTCTCTCGCGCTGCAGTTTATGGTTGTCCATGTTGGATTTTTTCAAAGGGCATTTTATACTACAGCGCTTACCCCCATGGAATGGCTTATAGTGCTTATTGTTCCAATGTCAATATTTATTTATGACGAATTAAGAAAAACTATATGGAAAACATCAAAATCAAAAAGAGGTGATTCAGTTGGGAATATTTAGCTGGCTTTTAGGTTCGGAAAATGCTCATATGAGGGACAAAATTATCTTTACTCAAAAGCATAGAGTAACTGCGCTTGAAAAAGAAGTAAGCGATATGCGCAATGAGATGGGCAGAAGGGAAGATGATATTAACAGGACAAGAGACAGC
>CAZLVM010000051.1:0-6289 GCA_964562875.1 uncultured Methanosarcinales archaeon
ATATTGTTAACTTTTGCCTAGGCTACGGCGGAAGGGAAGAAATTATAGATGGCATAAAGAAAATTGTAAAAGACGTAAAAGATGGAAAGATAAAGGAAGAAGACATCAATGTTGATACATTCTCCCCATACCTATACACTCAGTCTGAGCCTGAAATTATAATAAGAACAAGCGGGGAAAGAAGAACATCCAATTTCCTGATGTGGCAACAGGCGTACTCTGAATGGTTTTTCCCTGAAAAGTTCTGGCCAGAGTTCACAAAAGAAGATCTTCAGAAATGCATCAATGAGTTCGTCGACAAAAGGCAAAGAAGGTTTGGAAAATAGTTTCTTTTTTTCCATTAAGGTGGTGAATTGTATTTGGTGAAAAAACTATACTGACACCAAAACATTTATAAAGGAACCCCGAGTTCTGTGAAGTGTTAACAACATATCCCGTTAACTAGGGGTTGTGTGCAAAAAAAGTTTGGCTATTGCGCAACCGGATAGGAGGGTGCAGTTGAAATGGAAAAGAAAGAATTTAAAGAAGCAATATTAAAAGCGAGAAAGAATTCTGCAAAGAGGAAATTTAAGCAGAGTGTTGATTTGATTATTAATTTGAAATCTATTAACCTTAAAGACCCTACACAGCAACTTGACCTTTTTGTGAATCTTCCTTTCTCTAAGGGAAAAGACACAAAGATTTGCGCCATTGTTGGGTCAGAGCTTTCTACACAGGCAAAAGATGCCTGCAATACTGTTATAACTGTTGATGATTTTCCTAAATACGCAAAAGACAAGAAGCTGACAAAAAAGATAGCAACAAAACATCAATTCTTTATTGCGCAGGCAAACCTGATGGCAGAGGTTGCTAAAAACTTTGGAAGAGTTCTTGGACCAAAAGGAAAGATGCCAAATCCAAAGGCAGGGTGCGTAGTGCCGCTAAATGCAAACCTAAAACAGGTCTGCGAGAAGCTGCAAAAGACTATAAGAGTAATGGCAAAGGTTCAGCCTTCTATAAAATGCATGGTTGGAAACGAGGAAATGAAAGATGAAGAAATCCTTGAAAACATAATGACTGTATACAACCAGGCCATACAGCATCTTCCTGCTGAAAAGAACAACATCAGAAGCGTTTATATTAAGCTTACAATGGGAAAGATCGTAAAAGTAGGGGCTAAGGAAGAAGAAACCCCAAATGCTGAAGAGAAAAAAGAAAAAAAGCCTGCTGAAGCGCCAAAAGCAGAAAAGAAGAAAGACGAAGAAAAGAAAAAAGCGCCTAAAAAAGAAAAAAAGGCTTCAGAAAAAGAGGAGGCTAATGAATAATGGCAGACTCAAAAAAGCCCAAGGCGCATATTGCTGATTACAAGAAAGATGCTGTGAAGAAGATAGTCCAGCTCATAAAGAAATATCCTATTATTGGAAGCATAAATATGGAAAACCTTCCTGCATCACAGCTGCAAAACATGAGAGGTCAGCTAAGAGGGAAGGTCGATATACTTATGACCAAGAGAAGAATCATAAAATTCGCAATAGAAGCTGCAAAAGGCGAAAAAAAAGGTCTGGAAAAGATTGAAGAATATCTTGTAGGCATGCCAGCGCTGCTTTTTACAGAAGAAAATCCATTCTCGCTTTTCAAAACACTAAAGAAAAACAAGTCAAAGGCTCCTGCAAAAGCAGGGCAGACTGCTCCAAGTGACATAATTGTTCCAAAAGGGCCAACATCATTTGCTCCGGGACCAGTTATTGGAGAATTAGGAGCATTGGGAATAAAGTCAAAGGTTGAAGGAGGAAAGATTGCAATACAGGAAGATGCTGTTGTATGCAAAGAAGGCGAAGAAATATCAGGCCCTCTTGCTGCAATGCTTACAAGATTAAATATTCTGCCTATGGAAGTAGGCCTTAACATTGTCGCAGTATATGAAAATGGAGATATATTCACAAAAGATATTCTTGACATAGATGAAGAAAAGTTCATAGAAGACATGATGAAGACAGCAAAGGCTGCATTCAATCTTTCTCTTGAATCAGGATTTATAACTGAAACTACAAAAGAAGCAATGATACAGAAAGCTTACAAGGACTCAAAGGCAGTTGCGATTGAAGCAAACTTCATGGCCGACGCTGTTGTTGGAGATCTGCTTGCAAAGGCTGAAAGGCAGGCAAATGCGCTAAAAGGAAGCATACCAGAGCTGCCTGAAGGCGCTAAAGAAGAAAAGCCTGCACCAAAAGCAGAAGAAAAGCCAGCTGAGGAGAAGCCTGCAGCAGAAAAAAAACCAGCTGAAGAAGCAAAGCCTGAACCAGAAGCTCCAAAGGCAGAAGAGAAAAAAGAAGAACCAAAGGCAGAAGCTCCTGCACCGGAAAAGCCGGCTAAGCCTGCAAAGCCTGATGTTACAACTGTTGACGATGAAATGAAGGAAAAGGTTGCTAACATGGTAAACAAGACAAAACAGCATGCAGAAGGCACAGAGCCAAGCGCTGAAAAGCTTGTTGAAGAAGCAAATGCTGAAGAATCAAAAGCAGATGAAAAACCTGCTGAAGAAGCAACAGAAGAGAAGAAGAACATGGGTGATGTGGAAGACCTTACAAAAGAGCTTCTAAAGAAAGGAACCCTAAGAAAATAATCACACTAATAACTTTTAACAAAAAGTTTGGGAGGTAAAAAAATGGAATACATGTATGCTGCAATGCTTATCCATAAAGCAGGCGGAAAGGTTGACGAAGCAACAGTTAAGAAAGTGCTTGAGGCAGCCGGAGTTAAGGCAGACGATGCTAAAGTCAAGGCACTTGTCGCATCACTCGAAGGAGTTAATGTTGACGAGGTTATCGAAAAAGCCGCATCAGCACCAGTCGCTGTAGCTGCAGTCGCACCTGCCGCAGAAAGTGGTAAAGCAGGCGGAGAAAAGAAAGAAGAGAAATCCGCTGAAGAAGAGAAAAAGGACGAACAACAAGCCGCAGCAGGGCTAGGAGCCCTCTTCGGATAAACATGTTTTTTTTACTGGGGCGCTTTTAAGCGCTTCCATTAAAAACATGAAGACATATGCCACTACCGGAAGAGAGAACAGGTTTGCTTAGGCAGATAAATGAGCTTAATAGTGAAATTAGGCAGTTAAAGACCAGCTTAAATAAGATTAACGACCAAAAGGAAGCGTTCTTCAGAAAAAAGGAAGAACTCAACAAACAGATTTCTGAGCTTATAGGTGAAGTAAAGTTATCAAGGAGTGAACGAAACCAGTTTACAACTTCTGTAAAAGAATCAAAAGTAATTAGGAGAGAGCTTAACTCCAAGATAATAGGAAAGATAGAAGCTATAAAAAAGCTCAACAAGGAAAAGAATGAAATTGCAAGAAAGCACAACATAGAAGGAGACCCATCACACATAAAAGCTGAGATAGAAAAGCTAAACTCAAAGATAGAAACAGAAGTTATGTCTTTTAATAAGGAAAAAGGAGTTATGAAAGAAATCAATGCATTGAAGAAAAAATATGACAAAGCAAAAAAAGTAAGCGATGTTTGGGACAAGGTGCACGAGCTTTCAACTGAAATAGAAAATCTGAAAGAAAAAGCGGATGCGAAGCACAAGAGCGTGCAGTCAAGCGCAAAAACAAGCCAGGAAAAGCACGAAATAATGATGAATGCCTCGCATGACATTGATGATATAAAGAAAAAAGAGGAAGGATACTACGCAAAGTTCATAGAGAAGAAAAAGGAGTTCATAGAAGTCAACACAAAGCTCAAGGAAAAGCTTGAGGAAATAGCAAATCTCAACTTAAAGCTTGGAGAGCGGAAGAAAGAAAAGAAAAAAGAAAAAGAAAGCAAAAACAGAACAAAGCTTGACGACCTAAAGAAACAGGTTGAAGAAAAGCTAAAGAAAGGGGGAAAGCTGACAACAGAAGACCTCATTATTCTGCAGGGCGAATAAGCGCATTAACTTTAAATTTATCCTAATATTTACGTGCAAAGGTGAAGACAATGTTTGAAGAAGACATAAGAGATACAGACACTATAGGCGCAAATAAAGGATTTGTAGTTGAGCTTGACAATATGAGGTTTATACAGCCTTATGTCAGGAGAGTTACAGTAGATGCCAAGAAGATGGCCATGCACCTAAGCCTGACAAGACGAGGACCCTGGAAAGACCACATAGACAGTCTTGTAGGTGTAAACGATGCGGTTATAAGAGAAATGAAAAGGATGGGGCTTGAAGACCCTGTTGTCGTGAAAGACCCTAATTCTGACATTTATGTTGTGAAAAACGGCGTAAATACAGCCTATGCCTACTGGGAAAAGAAATATGATTCAATGAGGGTTGTTGAAGAACATGCGCTTTTCCCGCAATCCAGACTGTACAGATTTGAAGACCTTAGAGTTGATTAAGAACTACTTTTTATCTTCTTTTTTCTCTTCCTTTTTTTCAGAAGAAATAGTTTCCATGTAGCCGCATTTGCCGCATGTATGCCTGTTCTTATGCGCTGCAAGGAAACATCCCTGTCCGCACTTTGGGCATGTCTTGTTCTTTAATTTGCCGTTATCGTAAATCTTGTAAAGCTTTTTTGAAGGTTTTTTCTTTACTGCCTTTTTTTTGTCATCTGCCATTTCAAATCACCACCTGATTTGTAATGTTACAAATTTTTACTTTTAAAATTTGTACCATTTTAATTACTCCTTCTTCTCCTCAGCTTTAGGTGCTTCTGCTGGTTTTTCTTCTTTTTTCTCTTCTGCTTTTGGTGCAGACTTTGCTTCTTCAGCTGGCTTTTCTTCTGCTTTTGGTGCAGGCTTAGGAGCTTCTTTAGCAGGGGCTGCTTCATCAGATTCCCCTTCCTTTTTCTCTCCTGCCTTTACCTTCTTTCTTGGCTCAATCTTTTCAAGAGCCTCTTTTGACTGGTAAATATAAGCTTCTACATCAGCCTTTGTCTCTCCGAACTTTGTGTAAATATGTTTTACAACAATAAGCTCAGGGCTTGATTTTGTCTTTGATGCTATGTCTTTCGCAACTTCATCGTTTGACGGTGTTGCCTTTTCAAAAATCACTTCTGCCTTTATCTCTTTTCTCGACAAGAGCGGTGATTCGGTTTCCTGTTTTATTGTTAGATTCATTTTAGAATTATCTGGCCTTAATGGCATACTCCCCTTTCACTTTTATTTCTATCTTCTTTCCTATCTCTGATTTTTCTGAATCAAGGACATATATTCTGCCCTTCCAGTTTGTAACAAAGTTTGTGCCATGGCATATAGGACACTCGCTTCCGTCAACGAAAATCTTGCATGACTTGCAAACCTTTTTCTTCATTTTTTCTTCTTAACCTCTTTCTTTACAGCCTTCTTGTCTTCCTTTTCTTCCTTTACAGGCTCTTCCTCTGCCCATTCAAGCTTTCCAAGGCCCTGCTGCCTCATTGTAAGCCCTATCTTAGGGTTGTTAACGTCCTTAAATGAAACTGCTATGATTCTTGCTCTGCACTTGTCCCCAACCTTAAGGACCTTCTTTGAATCCTTTCCTGACAACACCTTATCCTTTGCAAAGCTTACAAAGTCGTCCATTGTCTGGGAAATGTGAATCATTCCCTCCAGCGGACCAAGTGTTATGAAAGCGCCGAAATCAGCAATGTCCTTGATTTTTCCAGGGATAACTTCCTGCATTTCCGGCTTAAATGTGATTACTTCAAACTCTGTTTCGTAATATGCAGCGCCGTCTCCAGGTATGATTACACCCTCGTTGACATTGTCAACTCTCATGACGTCTATTACAATTCCGATTTCAGGATCTATGTAGCCGTTATACTTCTGCTTAACTGCCTTAATTACTGAACTATTTACATCAAGGTCAAAAAACTTTGGGGCTACCCTTATATGATCCCTTAGCTGTGTCTTGTAAAACATTTTAAAAACCTTACAGAGAGGAGAATGATTCCATTTAAAAAGGTTGCGGTTGGCTATAGCAAAACGAGATGCTTTTTCTGCCTAAGAACTATAACATGAGCATCTTTTTCTTTTACTCTTTTTTTGAGCTCTGCGTCATTGGTTGCTACTACTGTTTCCTTTGGCTCTTTGCCTGCCTCATCAACTATAAGGTCGTCAACGGATTTTTGAGGGCTTTTCGTTTTAATCTGATTAATATTGTTATGGGCAAGAAGCTGAACTGCGAGCCTTGCAGCAAGCCTGTCTGCTGATTTTGCATTCTTTGACTTTGATATCCCATCAAGCTCATTCATTGTCCTGTCAATAATAACCATTTCGTAGTTGAAGCTGCAAATTCTCTTTATTTCCGAGAATATATCTACCTTAAACTGGTATGGTATGAGCAGAAAGTTTGT
>CAZLVM010000052.1:0-4382 GCA_964562875.1 uncultured Methanosarcinales archaeon
ATCTTCTGTTTCCCATCCCTTCTTTTTTTTGGGATTTTCTCCATCCGGTTTTTCTTCATCAGTGCTCATTCACATCCTCTTTCCAATGGTCCATTTTTAAGTTCTGCAAAATATGCCATTTCTTCAACTGTATCTGCTTCTAAATCAAGTATTCCACAGCTTCTTTTTTGGTCAAACCTTGAGTACTTGCCTGCTGCGCCGGTTCCAACAAATATTACTGGTTCCCCGTCAACTACTGCAGCATGCTTAAATGCATAGTGTGAATGGCTAAGGTAAAATATGTGAGGGCCTTTGACCCATTTGTTTTGTGTAAATGCCTCTACAGGAACGTATATCAAAGATTTTAGGGTTGCCCTTTCAATGTCTTTAGGAGTCATTGCGGTTTTGGCTAAATCAGCTTCAATTTTTGGAAGCACATATGTTTCTATAAATTCCCCTGGGACAATATAAAACTGAGACCTCACATTGTCAGGGCTTGTGTATCTTGGGTCTCCATGTACAATTGTGACCTGAACATCTTTTCCTGACTTGTGTTTTACAGTAAAGTCAACTGTTTCTTTTAGATTTCCAAAAAACTCCCAGTAGGATGTTCCGTTAGGGTCTACCCATTCTCGCCTTATCCTCTGTATTTCTGCTATTTTTTTATCAATATTAACACTTTCATGCCAGCTCACATCTGCAGTTGGGGTTGATTGCCTTAACTCCTCAAGCGGCTTTGAAATTTTCCTTCCGCCTGGAGTGCTAACTATTTCATCATCATCAACATCAATAGTGATATATGTTTTTCTTGTTGGCTTTGATGCCTCAAGTGTTTCTATAGGGTCTATGTTTGTAAATCTTGTCTTGAATACTCTTCCAAGAAATCTCATGTTCATGTCTGGGTCTTGTTCATCTTCTGATAGGCCCAGCCATCCATTCATGTATGCTATGAATGATTGTATTACCTCGCTGTCGGTTCCGCCGACTGCTTTAGGACCTCCGATAAGCGGCACAGTGCCTATAAACATCCATTCATTGTTTCCACCGGTTATATTTTGGCTTGGAACAAGTCTTCTGACAAGGTCAAGGCATTTCTTTGTTTCATCAGCATTAGTATTATGGCCTATCAAGTCGCCGTTGGCATACCTTTCTTCTCTAGGTATTCCCCATCCATCTAGAATTGCAAAAGACTCTTGAGTATCCTTTAGATTACCGTGAAAGTCTGCTAAAATTGATTTTAGGTGCGTATTTTCTGAGTCTGCCATCTTATTACTCACTTACTCTCTTAACTATCAGAACTCTTTTTCATATAGGAATAAGTAGAGCTTATTTAAAAAGATTATGGATTTTATAGATAATTTTGTCACTTATATGTAGTAAAGCTTATTCTGTTTTATCTGCTCCCTGTCCATTTGCGAGCCTGGCTTGTTGGCTCTGGGCCTGTTTGTTTCAGGATCTCTCCTGAAAGTCAGCTTTATGTCCTCAAGAAACATGTTCATGCCTTCCTGCATATCAAACGGCCCTTTTGCCTCTCCTCTCTTTGCGGGCTCGCCTTCAAAAACCACAAGATTCTGGCTGATATAGTCGACAAACAAAAGGTCGTGGTCAACAACTATTGCAGCAGTCCCTCTGTGTTCCATCACATCCCTTATTACCTTTGATACGATAAGCCTTTGCTCAACATCAAGATATGCCGAAGGCTCATCCAGCAGGTAAAGGTCTGCTTTCTTGCTTAGGCATTCTGCAACTGCAACTCTTTGCAGTTCTCCGCCTGAAAGCTCGTTAACCTTTTTCATTATCAGCGGCTGTATATTCAGAGGACCTATTAATGCTGCCTTGTGCTTTTGAATAGCTTCCTTAAGCACATTTGCAACCATGTCATCTGATTCAGTATCAATATATTGGGGCTTGTAGCTCACTTTTACTTTTTTTGTAACGCTTCCAGCATCGGGCTTAATCACTTCAGCAAGTATTTTTACAAAGCTTGTTTTTCCTATGCCGTTCTCTCCAAGAATTCCGCAAACCTGCTTTCTGTTTAGCTCGCCTTTTTCTGCTTTAATTTCAAACTTGCCAAGCTTCTTGCTTATGCCTTCCCATGATGTTAGTATAACTGCTTTCTTTTCTTTCAGTTTTGCTCTCGCAGTAAATTTTATAGGCTTGTCCCTGAATCTTACATTTTCTTCTCTCATGTAGCCTTCAAGGTATGTGTTTATTCCTACCCTTGCTGCTTTTGGATGGCTTACTATTCCATACGCCCCTTCCTGGCCGTACATTAAATGCACCAGGTCTGTCATGTAGTCAAGTATTATCAGGTCATGCTCAACAACCATCACAGCAGTATTTTCGTCGGCAAGCTCCCTTATGAACCGGCTTACTCTTATTCTCTGTTTTATGTCAAGATATGATGTTGGTTCGTCAAACACATAGAAGTTTGCTTTTTTCAGCACAGCAGCCGCAATTGCAACCCTTTGCAGTTCTCCGCCTGAAATTTTGGTTATGTCATTGTCAAGAATGTTGTCAATCGCCAGCTCTTTTGCAATCTTTTCAAGCTGTTTTTTCTCGTCAACTTTTTCCAAAAGATTTCTGACCTTTCCCTTTGTACTTAGAGGAATTAAGTCAACCTGCTGGGGCTTGTAGCTTATTTTTATCTCTCCTTTCTTTACTTTTTCAAAGAAAGTTTGGGCTTCTGTGCCTTTGAAAAAACCTATCAGGTCATCATAGCTCGCTTCGCTTTTTGAATTTCCAAGGTTTGGCTTGAGGACGCCTGCAAGCACTTTTATTGCTGTTGACTTTCCGATGCCGTTCTTCCCGATTACTCCCACAACTTTTCCAAAAATTGGCGTAGGAAGATTGAACATTTCAAACCCATTTTCTCCATACCTGTGGATTGGGGGCTTGTCCAGCTCTTCAGGAAGATTAATTACATGTATTGCGCCAAAAGGGCATCTCTTTGGGCATATCCCGCATCCGGTGCAGAGTTTTTCATCTATCTTGGCCTTCTTGTCTTCATTCAGGACAATACAGTCTTTCCCTGTTCTATTGACCGGGCAGAGCTTTATGCAAAGGTCTCCGCATTTATCGTGAAAACATTTCTCTTTCTCAATAACAGCTATCCTTGTCATGATTCTTATTCTTACTGCGCAATATATAAAATTTTGCCAAAATAATGCAAAATCAACAAAACTTATAAACCTCCTTTCAAAACCAATAGGCTATGAAATGCGGGATTTGCAGCAAGAAGATTGGAGAGACATTCCTTAAGAAGATTTTAGGGGCTTATGTTAAGGACAGCAAGGGAAAAAAGCACATAGTCTGCAGTGAGTGCCAAAAAAAGCTGGGCAAAAAAGATGAGATTCTTAAGAAGCTCAAGAAATAACAGCATAAAACAGAATAATCACTGCGTTAAATGTGCCTCCGTAGCATAGTAGCTAATGCGTCGCTTTCGTAAAGCGAAGACCGAGGGTGCAATTCCCTCTGGAGGCTTTCTTTTGAAAAATGAAAGAAGCAAAAAAAACATGGTTTGAAAGAGCAATATTCTTTTCTTGGTACTGTGGTATCCGCGACTGCGCTTACTGTTACATGTCAACTCAGCCTGAAAGCAAAAAAGCTGTTAGGAGCAAGGAGAGCCTTCTTGCAGAGCTTATCATATGCAAGCAGCTTGGTTGGGAAATAGGGTTTGTTTCAGGTGGAATTGGCGCTTTTTCAAGGGCAAAGTTTAGGGATTTGCTTGAAAGCATGCATAAGGTTTCAGGTGAAAAGTTTTGGATTAATGTCGGAGCGCTGAAAAAAGATGAGCTTGAGGAATACCTGCCTTTTGCAAAGGGTGTTGTTGGCTCAATTGAAACAGTAAATGAAAAAATTCATGAAAAAGTCTGCCCATCAAAGCCAGCAGCCCCATATTACGAAATGTTTGAAGAGGCAAAAAAGCTAGGTCTAAAAACTGCAATGACCATAATAGTCGGGCTTGGGGAATCAATTGATGATTTTGAAAAGCTGAAGTTAGTAATAGAAAAATACAGCATAGAAAAAATACACTTCTACGGCCTAAACCCTCAAAAGGGTACAAGCTTTGAAAATGCAAATCCTCCTTCGGTAGAATACCAGGCAGAGTGGATAAAAAAGACAAGGGATGCTTTTCCTGCTCTGGACATACAGTGCGGCATATGGGAAGATCGGCCGCATTACATTAAGGTTCTTCTTGAAGCAGGCGCAACATCCATATCAAAATATCCTGCGCTGAAAAGGTTTGGCTCAGAATCAGCCAAGGAAATAGAAAAGCAGGCAGTCCTCGCAGGAAGAGAATTTATTGGAACTCTAACAAATCTTCCAAAAGTTGACTGGGACAAGCTTGTGGACAATATGAATTTTGACAGCGAGCTAAAGGAAAAAATACGGGCAAAGCT
>CAZLVM010000052.1:4482-6191 GCA_964562875.1 uncultured Methanosarcinales archaeon
TTGTGGACAATATGAATTTTGACAGCGAGCTAAAGGAAAAAATACGGGCAAAGCTTCATCAATATCTAAAACCAATGTTAAGAAATTCTAAATAATCACTCATACCTCAGCGCATCAACAGGCTCCATCTTTGCTGCCTGCAATGACGGAAGAAGCCCTGCGAGAGAACCTGTAAAGAACCCGAACAAAAGGCATCCAACAGTAAGGTACCATGGAAAAACCGGCTCAAGAAAGCTGTATCCTGCAAGAACTACAATCTTTCCGCCTGCTGAAGAGACAAGATAGCCCAAAATAACGCCTACAATTCCTCCTGCCATTCCAAGAAGTCCTGCTTCAAAAATAAAGACCATTACAATATCAACATTCTTTGCTCCGATTGCTTTCATGACGCCGATTTCTTTTGTCCTTTCAATCACAGAGGTGTACATGGTATTCATTATGTTTACAAAAGCAACAACAAGCGAAACAAACGCAATCAATGCAAGAACTCCGTTCAGCACCTGTATGATTGAGCTGTATGTTTCAAGCAGGTCTGCGTATGTCTGCACAAAAAAATCCTCTTTTCCCTCTTCCTGGCCCTTGTATTTCCTGAGCTTTCTTTCCACTTCCTCTGCAAGCAGGTTAGGGTCAACATTTGTCTGGGACTTTACTCCAATAAACCCAAACCTGTCTTTTACATCAGGAAAAAGGGATTCCATTGTTTCAAATGACATGTATATCTGAGAGTCGTCCTGTGGATTTCCAATTTCTTCATAGAATCCTATAATGCTGAATTTCCTGTCATTAATCTCAATATTGTCTCCAACGGTCATTCCTCTTTTGAATATTCTTTCATCAATTTGGTAGTTGTGCCCTACCACAATCTTGTCAAAATCTCCTTTCTTAAGGTTTCTTCCTCTCTCAATGCTTATGGCAAATGCCTTTTCTATTAACTCTGATTGATATGGCAAGTGTCCCAGGAGAAACGAATATATTTTTTCATCCTTTAGCTTTACTTCCCCTACTTTTGAATAAAATGGCAAGACATCTTCTACACCTTTTACCCTGCCTATAAATTCAATATCATCCTTTGTCATAAAAAAAGTTTCGTCCATGCCAGGGGCTGCAGTCCCTTTTGACATGACAAACAGTATGTCTGCCCCGGAAGCTTCGGCAAATTCATTAATGTAATTCTGCAGTCCAAGCCCAAAGCTCACGATTGCAAATATTGCAGCTATTCCTATCAGTATGGAAAGAACAGAAAGAAAGCTTCTCAGCTTCCTTTTCTTCAGATTTCTTATTGAGTAGCTAAGTTCGTCTATTCTCATTTTACTGTTCTTACAGCCTCAATCGGCTGCATCTTTGACGCCTGTATTGCAGGCAAGACACCAAATGTTGTTCCAAGCAGGAATGCAAAAAGAAGCGCACCTATCACAAGGGATGGGCTTACATTTGCTTGTATCAGCTCAGAGCCAAGGAATGTTCTTCCAATAACTGCAAGCCCATATGCTATTGTGGCTCCGATAATTATGCCGATTACTCCCCCAATCATTCCTATCATTCCTGATTCAATAAAAAACAGGGTGAATATTGTTGAATTCTTTGCGCCTATTGCTTTCATTATGCCTATCTCTTTTGTTCTTTCAATTACAGATGTGTACATTGTGTTCATTATCCCTATCCCGCCAACTGCAAGTGATATAAATGCAATAATGTAAACAAACAGCTGC
>CAZLVM010000053.1:0-6142 GCA_964562875.1 uncultured Methanosarcinales archaeon
AGGTCAAAGTCAAGCCTTCTGAAAAGCCTGTAAGCAGCATCATCCATCACATCATTTGATTCATATGTCTGGTTTGCATAATAGCATGTGTCCGTGCCGTTATAGGCAGAAGGTATTTTCACAGTCACATTTGCATCATCCTCAAAAGCAACAAACCATATACAGCCCTCGCTTTTTGCATACACAGAGCCGTAATCCATCAGGCTGTCTATTCTTGCCTTGAAAATCAGGCGATTGTACTCAGAACCGCCGGTTACATTTTCAGGAGCTATTGCCGTTGAAACAGAAATTGTGTTTTGCTCCCCTATAATTATCTTGGAGGAAGGCACATAAACATTGAACGCATCCCCAATATGCCTATAACTCGATCCGAATTTGCTCAGGTTAAAAACAGTGCTGGAATCTCCGCTATTGTTGACTGTTACAATATCTGTCCACTTGTCCGCAGAATATGATGTTGCAACAAGTTCGACAAGCGTGTCCCCTTCAGGTATTATCAGATTTCCTCGGCTTATTGTGTTCCCAAACTTTGATGTCTCCCCTGTAACTGGTATCTGCCCAAAAGATGGCGCAGGAACTTCAGGTGTGTAGTTAAACTCTATGTATGAGTTCATAAAAATCTCAGTAGGTATTATATCTGTATCATTAACCCTTTGAGTTTCTGTAAAGTCTATTAGCTGGTCAATTATCAAAAGGTATGTGTCTCTTAACTCTTCATAATTTGTTGAACTAAAATAATTGCCATCAGTGCAGTTGGACATATATTGAAGGGTTGAACTATCAGCAAAAGTGCTGAAGCCAACTGCATAAACAGTAATTCCATAATTGTCATATGCGTCGCACGCAGCCTTTATCGCATCGTCCTTTGCTGTATCAAACTGGCCGTCGCCGTTAAGGTCTCCAGAATTTCCCTGCTCATCGCACTCATAATTTGCTTCTCCATCTGTCATTATTATCATGGCTTTTTTCTTTGCGCCTGAAACAAGCTCCTGGCTGCTTCCAAAAAACTCAAGGTCAATCACAGGATTCCTGTCCCAACAAAACCAAAACCAGCACGACCCGCTGTTCTTAAGCTTTACCGCAACTATATTTTCCCCTTCCTGGAGATATCCTGGGTCAATGTTAACATACCTGTTCCAGTATTCTGCTGTATGCGCGCTGCTTAAATCATTATCAACCAAATTTCCATTAAGATATATATCAGCTCCGTCATCAGAATAAACAGTAAGCTTTGCGTAATTAAAATCCGATATGTTTGTTGCATTGAATTTTTTTCTAAAATAATAATACCCTTCATACTTATTTATTACTGTATTAAGATCGGAATATCCGTTTCCAAGAGCTGCGCTGCCTGAACTCCATAAACTGTCATTAAATCCGAGAGCTGTCCATCCTGAAGGGTCTGAGCCAAGGTCATCATCATTGTATTTCCATTCACCTGTTTTTCTTGGTATGAACATGGCCTGAGTGTCATTCTTCAGCATATTTACAGCTTCGTTAACTCCGCAGCATACACATGTGCCTCCTGAAGCTGAATATCCGTTAATTTCATCGTAAAGCGCAGTCTTATTTTCAGTCAGCCATAGTGTGCTGTCTGTTGAGCTTTCATAGCTCACCAGCCCTACCAAGGGTCCATTGTTATCAAGTATTGTATCAATAAAATCCTTGCCTGCGCATTTCGCAACACTAAGCCTTTCTGTGTTAAGATTGTTAAGGTCAGAGTCATCGCAGTTTCTTTGAACGCCGTTCACGCTGTCTTGGTTCATCCTCCACCTCATGCTGCCACTTACGTCTGTAATAAGCACTGCATCAAGAGGGGCGCTTGTCCTTGTAATATTCTTAAGCCCAAGCCTAATCGGGATTGTTGTAAGGCTAAAGTCATCGCCATAATCAATGCCATTGTTTGAAAATATTGTCTGCAGCTGTGATTCAGTAAGTGTTACTTCTGCAAATCCATCTGTCTTTTCCTCGTAAACATCAACTCCGCCTATGTTAAGATATGTGGTATAATTGCTGAAAAAATTAAGGTAAATCTTCATAGAACTCAAATTTCCAGGAACATATATGGACGAATAATGATTTATGAACCCTCTAATGTTTGGAAACCAATATCTCTTGCTGGCCATGCTTCCATAGTATGTAGTTCCCAGCTCCTCGATATCAGGAGTAAAGTATGAGACTTTGAAATACCCTCCTCCAAGATATGCTGGACCTGATGCGGTAAAGTTCTCATTGATATATTCAAATTTTATTGAAATGTTATTTTCCCCTGGATGAAAATATTTGTAATAAGTGCTGTTGATTCGCCATATGCTTGGAACTATGTAAGTTCCGTTCCCAGAGCCCTTTGGATAAGAACCGGAATAATTGCCGTTTATGTAAAATTTTGAGTCAGTCCCTATAAGCACTTCCCAATAAGCACCTGTTATATTTGTGATATTTTGCGGAAGGAAAATTTTTGCGCTTATGTTTCCCTCACCAACAAAACCTCCAAAATATGTTATAGATGATCCCTGCCTTTCCTTTAAGCTTGAAAGGTATACCCTTGAACTGTACCCCAAAACAGGAAGCATCTTTGCATATCCTGATATTATCTTTCTTGAGCTTATAAGAACAGAACTAACAGGCTTTTGCACAGAATAAATCTCTTCATCTCCCACCCAAATGCCATAGCCAAATCCTTCAGGAACAATCCCATCAACTATCTCTTTTGTAAAATTTGAGGCGATTTCATCATTCCCCTCTGCCCAGAACTCCCCTATTTGCTCAAGGATTGTGTTGTTAATATGAATTATATTTCCGTTTGCTATAAGCTCATCAACATATAAACTATCCAACTCGTAAATTTTCAGCTCTGAAAGTATATTGACAAAATCCTGGGAGATATAACTCAGATGAACTGTAGGCTGTTTATTAAAATAAAGCCCTGGAATCAGCAGCAAACCTATAAGTATTATAGCTGTTGCCACCAATGCATCAATAGTGAAAAATATTGCTTTTTTTCGCATCATTCGTTCCATATGTAAAGCACCATCCTGTAAACTAATGAATTATAAATCAGTATTCTTGTTGTCTGTACAAGGTATCTGTGATCTGTTGGAAACTGCCCTGCAGGAAAATATATTGTATCATTCTTGTCCTGAATAAAAAAATAATATTTAAATCGTGTATTAAAAATATCCTTTGTAGTATCATAAGACATGTTCACAAAACGCTCAATCTTTGTCTGATTAAGGCGATAATTGGAATTAAGAACACCAATTCTCTGCACGTTTGTTTCATTCCAGTTATTAGGATATCCCATAGACATAAGCGATGAAGACATAGTTTTTGAATCAATTATCATTTCATCCCAGTCTGTCTCTGAATCATCAACAAGATTATTGCTGTAGTCATAGTAAACAAAAACAACTACCATAAACATCAAAAGCCCGACAACAAAGTCCAAAAACCAAACCTGCGCTTTTTTCATTCCGATTGCGTAAGGAAAACTTCTCCGCCCCTCTTTTGTATTATATTATTGCCTTTGGAAATATTTCCTTGTACTGGAGGAATCATCATGATAACCTCAAAATTATCTGATTCCCCCATGATGAATCCGCTCATTATGCTCATTGAATAGTTTAATCCGTTAAGGGTTTCAGAAACTAGAAAAATTCTTTCATAGCCATCTGAAACGCCAAATGCAGTATTTATTTCTGCCTGCACCATCCCTACTACATCCCGAAGGGATACATATTCTCCTTCTTTCTGTATATCTGAGTACTGATCTCTTGTTACCGCACTGAAAACCACAAGTATCATGAATCCAAGCATGACCATCATCACGAATTCCATCGCAACCTGGCCTTTTAATCTGAAACCCAAATATAGCCCCCCTGGTTCTCTACAGAAATATGATGTATCCCTTCATGGGTCGTCAAATTGCCGGAGATATTCACAGGAGAATACATTACAATTTCATCCTCCTGCCCGCTTACAGGCATCCGAAAAACTATTTCATTATTGGATACGCTAACTGAAATAATTCCCGAAGGAAAATAAACTTTAAGTGTTGTTTTTGAAGGTTTTCCAAGGTAATATACTGTTTCCGCTGCATCAGAAATTCTTTTTGATATCTGATAAATCTCTGCAGAAGCTATTCCCTCGCTTGTCTGCTTTGAATGCTGTTGGAATATCACAACAAGAGGGATTGTTATTATGGCAACAAACCCTATGATTATAAGATACTCCATAGCTACCTGTGCTTTCAAAACCCTCACCTCTTTTTATAAGCAGATTTTTGACTTTCTCATATATAAACATTACCTAAAAACAATAAGATAATGCAAATATGACTGGAAAATACAGAAAAGCCAATCATAAACTTTAAATATTGCTGGCAATAGGCAAACATATGGAGAAAAAATTTATTTTTGAATGTACTGCACTCCTTTTGATTCTTTTGTTAATACCTGCAGTATATGCCCAAACCGGTGGAATGACTCTGCTTGCTGTTTCAGAAACCGCTGATGGATATGAAGGAAGCATAGCGGATCTTTACCTGGACATAAGACCTGGCTCTGGCAACGTATTTGTTGACACATTCCCCATTACAAAAATGGACACTCAGATATCAATGAGGTTTGCAAAACAGATTGCGTGCAATTATCTTAATGCTGACTGCAGCAAATATGATTTTATCTATACCATACAAGCTTCATCAGGAATAGTTGGCGGGCCTAGCGCAGGAGCAGCTGCAACTGTCCTTACTGTTGCGCTTTTGGAAGATCTCAAGCTAAATTCTGGAGTTGTAATAACCGGAACAATAAACAGCGGAGGCATAATAGGTCCTGTTGGAGGCATGTCTGCTAAAATTAAAGCTGCTGAAGATAATGGATTTACAAAAGTTCTTGTGCCAATAGGGGAATTAAATTATTCAGTTAACAGCACAATTAACAAAATTAATATTGCAACAGTTTCAAACCTGGACGATGCAGTTTATGAATTTACAGGAAAAAGATTTCAGAAAAATGATAAGCATCTGGAAGTAAATCCCAAGTATGAAGAAGTAATGGAAGATATAGCAGTTTCACTTTGCAAAAGATCTGACGAACTTGAAAAATTATATTTGAACACTCTGCCTTCAGGCAATATTGATGAAGATTTGCTTAATAAAGAAGAATCTGCTTTTGAAGCAAAACAGGAAGGAAACTCTCTTCTCAAAGATGCAAAATATTATCCTGCTGCATCAATGTGCTTTAGCTCTAACATAAAACTAAAGGAAATTGTGCACACTCTAAACAACATAAGCAATGAAAAAAGGATAGAAATAGCAGGCTCAATAATGGAAAGCCTTGAAGCTCTTGAAAAAGACCTTCATGAAAAAGAGCTTGCAACCATGATTGATTTGCAAACATACATGATTGTTGACGACAGAATTCAGGATGCCAAAGAAGCTATTGGAATGGCTGAAATTAACAGTACAAGAGCGGTATACTGGCTGGCCTATGCAGAAGAAAGGCAGTTTTCAATAAAAAACTGGCTAAAGTTTTTTGACAACCAAGGAACCGGCTTTGAGCTTGACAGCAAATCACTCAAGCAGGCATGCATAACAAAACTGTCAGAAGCAGAGGAACGGCTCCAGTATGTTAGGTATTATTTCCCTTATCTTCTTGAAGACACAGAAAACACAATCAGCAGTGCTGAAAAAGACCGCGATTCGGGAAAGCATGTGCTTTGCATTTTCAAGGCAAGCAAGGCAAAGGCAGAGTCAAGCTTAATACTCGGATTAATAGGTGTTGAAAAAGAGCAGATGGACAATATACTTAACCAAAAAATAATAATTGCAGAACAGGCAATAGCAGGCCAGCAGGAAAATGGAATCTTCCCGATAATGGCATATTCATACTATGAATATGCTAAATCATTGAGAGAGAAAAACAACACTTCATCAGCCCTTGTTTACTCTGAATATGCAATTGAACTCAGCAATTTTGACATATATTTTGAAAAAGAAAAAAGCAGGCTTTCCCTGCCTCAGCTAAACTGGAAATATTTTGCTTCATTTGCTGTAGGCATTATAATTGGAATGGCTGCAATGTGGGCAATAATAAAAAGCCATCAGGCAATACTTTTGAAAAAAATAGAATCAATAGACCAA
>CAZLVM010000054.1:0-6070 GCA_964562875.1 uncultured Methanosarcinales archaeon
ATTGATTATTAATAGGAGTCCCACGCAGACAAACAATGTTTAGAAAGAGTACTTCGTTTGGTGGCAATGGCTCTTTTTAATTGAAAACATTTTTATAGTTGCATTATCAAAATTATACTATGGCAATAGAAATCTTTGCAATCGGCGGCTATTATGAAGTAGGCAAGAACATGACTGCCATAAAGATTGATGATGAAGTTATAATTATGGATATGGGTCTTCACCTTCCAAATTATATCAGAGTGACCGAAGAAGAAGGGGAAAATGTAGAGCTTATCAGCACTGAAACACTCAGAAAAGAAGGCGCAATACCGGATGACAGCAAAATAAAAGATTTAAAAAGGATGGTAAAAGCAATAATACCAACCCATGCCCACCTTGACCACGTAGGGGCAATCCCATACATGGGAAGCAAATACGACGCGCCTGTGATTGGCACTCCATTTACAATAGCTGTGATAAAAGCAATACTCAAAGACAACAAAAGAAAAATCAAGAACAAACTTATAACTGTAAATGTCAACTCAACATACCAAATAACAAAAAATATCAAGGCCGAATTCATCAATATAACACACTCAACACCCCACACAGCAATGGTTGCGCTGCATACAAAGTATGGGATTGTTCTTTATGCCAATGATTTCAAGTTTGACAACAATCCAGTACTTGGGAAAAAGCCAAACTATGAGGCATTGGAAAGGATTGGGAAAAAAGGAGTTAAAGTAGTTATAACAGACTCCCTGTATGCAAGGGAAAACAGGAAAACCCCTTCAGAAGGAGTTGCAAGAGCAATGCTTCAGGATGTAATGCTTGGAGTTAACTCAAAAGGAAAAGCTGTAATTGTTACAACATTCTCATCACACCTTGCGAGACTAAAGTCAATAGTTGATTTTGGCAGGCAGATGAACAGGAAAGTAGTGATGGTGGGAAGATCCCTCAAAAAATACATAACAGCAGGAAGAGATGTAGGGCTTATTGATTTCAAAGATGTTAAAATAGTTGGATTTGCAAGAGAAGCAAAGGAAGAACTTAGAAGAATCCAGAATAAGGGAAGGCACAAATACCTTCTTGTTGTTACAGGGCATCAGGGAGAGCCAAATGCAACACTTTCAAAAATGGCAAACAAAATACTTCCTTGGGAATTCCATCCAGAAGACCACGTAATATTCTCATCTTCAGTTATTCCAACTGAAATCAATCAAAGACTAAGGGGAAATCTTGTAAATCAGCTAAAAAAGCACGGCGTAAGAATATTCACAGACATCCACGTTTCAGGTCATGCCGGAAGAGAAGACCTTAGAGATTTTATTCATTTAGTGAATCCAGAGCATGTTATACCAGCACATGTTGAAAAAGAAGGGGAAGATGCCATGGTAGAACTTTGCGTGGAACTTGGATACAAGAAAGGAAAAACAGTCCATAACCTAAGCAACGGGCATAAACTTGTGATTAACTAATTCTTTTTAGCATATTTAAGCGTATTAAATGGTACTATTCCAAAATGAGAAACTATATAAAGGAGAAAGGTTTCCTGAAAATCATAAATTTAAAGGGGGCAGATTAGATGAAACTTACTCTTGCAGAACCAGGCTATCTTAAGGACAGCATATCAATAATTTCTGAACTTGTCAATGAGGCAAGGTTCAAAATAACACCTGAAGCTATCGAACTTGTTGCTATGGATCCTGCAAATGTTGCAATGGTAATATTCAAGCTCCTTTCATCATCATTTACAGAGTATGATGTGAAAAAGGAGACAGAAATCGCTATCAATCTAAACAACCTAAAACAAATTCTCAAGAGAGCAAAGTCAAACGACATGCTAAGCATAGAGATTACTTCAGAAAACAAGCTGCAAATACAGCTAAAATCAAACACAACAAGAACATTCAGCATCGCAATCATAGAATTGGAAGAAAAAGAGCAGAAAATACCAGAACTTAACTTCCCAATCCAGATAGAAACTAAATCATCTGTGCTTAACGACGCAGTTGAGGATGCAGACATTGTTGCAGAGAGTGTTACCCTTATAGGAGACAAGGATATGCTTATTGTAAACGCAGAAGGAGACCTTTCAAAAGCAAGCATCGAAATAAAAGCAGATGACGACACAAGAATCAAGGCAGACGGCCATGATAAAATAAAATCAAAATATTCAATAGAATACCTGAAAAAAATGATTGCCTGCTCAAAGCTTGCAGACAATGTAACTATTATGTTCAACAAGGATTACCCACTGAAATTGGAATACAAAGTTGTTGACAAGCTTTTGCTTGCATTTATCCTTGCGCCAAGGGTAGAAAACGATTAATTAATATCATGAATTATTTGTGAATGCTTTTTTTATGCTTGTTTTTACTGTACCTAATTTTCTAAGAATTGTCCTGTCTGTCTTGGTCTGCTGCTTGTTTCTCAGGATATTAAACAAGATTTTGATGAATTTCTGGGGCTTGAACGCCAGCTGATTCAGGAAAAAATAAACATAGCACCCAAATCTTGCCAAGGTCACACCAAATCCTCCGCTTCCCGAAAGCCATTGGGAATCCCAATCAATAGATTTCATGCCTGAAAGTATTTCATCTCCTTTTTCAGAACCAGGGATTGGAATAAACATAAAGACAGCTATTTCATCCAGCCCGTTCCTTGCAAGCTTTCCAATGTAAGCAATTGTTTTCAAACGGTCCAGTGTTTTTTCACCAGGATACCCAAGAATGAAGTATGCACAGCAGGGAATCTTAAGCCTGTGTATCCCTTTTACTACTTTAGCCATGCGACCAAGCTTTACCTGCTTACTCATAAGCTTCAGCACCCTCTCAGAACCGTTCTCCGGAGCGATATTCAGGAAAGTGCATCCTGCCTTTTTCATCCATTTCAGCGCTTCCCAGTTAACAGTATCTGCCTTAATTGCGTTTGGCGTAGTAAATATAATATCCAGCTTTCTGTCAATTATCCCCCTGCAAATCTCAATTGTTCGTTTTTTTACCAAAGTGAAATTATCGTCTTCGATGTGAAATTCCCTGACACCATATTTTTTTGAAAAATGCTCAATTTCATCAACCACATTTTTTGCAGACCTAAACCTCCACCTTCTCTGCCAGAAAACCGGGCTGGCGCAGTATGAGCATCCGAACGGGCAGCCTCTTGAAGTCAAAATTGGAAGGTATTTTGAGCCTGTCGGACCAAACCCTGCTGAAGACTTCCAGTAATTTTCAAGATTTATCGCATCAAAATCAGGAAAAGGCATATCATTAAGGTTTTGAATAAATTTTGTCTTTGGATTTTTAATTATCTTTCCACCATCCTTGAATGCAATGCCATCAATCTTTTTTATTGCATCCGGATTGCCAATATTATTCAAAAGTTCCAACAGAGATTCCTCGCCTTCCCCAAGGATTACATAATCAGCGCCTTCTTTGATAAAAACGCTGTGCAGCGCATTCGCCTGACTTCCTCCAACTATTATCTTTTTATCCGGCCATTTTCTTTTTATTTTTGAAATAAGCTCAACAGTTGTATTGTGGATTTGGCAAAACATAGTTGAAATTCCTATTGCATCGCTTTTTTCATCAATCATACTTATGATTTCATCAATTTCCAAGCCAAGCCTATTGTACTTTTTCTTGTACCTTGTCCGCTGGTCTGGCTTTTCCCCGAATGCATCGATTACCTGAACCTTTACCCCGTTTTTCTTCAGGTATGATGACAGGTAAAGGATGTTCACAGGAATTGTTGGTCCGCTTCCAAAATTGCTTGCCTTGTCCATAAATGGAGGATAGATTATCGTAATTTTCATTATTTTGGGGGGGTGAATGAAAGTATATAAATTTTGTTAAGATAATTTAGTTTTCACAATTTACTTGCGAAAAAATCAGGGTTAGGTTTAAAAACAAAAGAATCTTCTTAATAAATGATGGAAAAACTTGAAAATTTTGAAGGCAGAACAGAAGCGCTGGGAAAAATCATAAGGTTCGGCATAAACATCCGGATGATTTACCGGACAAATCTTCTTCTTCATTCAAAAAGGGTTTATTACATGCTAAATGAGATAATGCCCCTTGCAAAACAAGCGTTTGGAAATGAGCTTGATGAAAAAAAAGCTCTTGCACTTGCGATTGTGCATGATGATGCAGAAATAATAACCGGAGATATTCAGCTTGGGGACAAACTAAATATGACAAAAAAAGAGCTGGAGAAAATTGATGAGGATGAGGCAAAAGCCATTGATGAAATAAGCTCAAAATGGCCAAAAACTGTTATGGGGTATTCATACAGAGATTTGCTTATGCATGCACTGCGCAAAGACTGTGTAGAGGCAGAGATTGTATCCTACTGCGACAAGATGGATGCCTACTGTGAATCTATCCATGAGATTCTTGCAGGAAACATGATTTTTACAACAGCAATTGACACTTATACAATGGTGCTAAACAAATTTGCAGAAAAGTTTCCAAGAATTGCGAAGCTCCTGAAAATGGAACACCCTCTTCTTTTAATGCCCGGCAAAATAGACCAGGGAAAAATACCCAAAGAAATAATCTTTTACAGCGAAGAAAGCGCTGCGGCAAAAACAGGAATACCCCAGTATGACAAATGGAAAGAAATTACCATTAATAATATTGGAATTGAAACTTTAACAAAAAGAATAGAATAAATTATTTATGGTGCCTGTTTGCTTTTCCTGCAGGATGATTGTATCCGCCATACATTGACTCTTTTCTGTATGAAAGGTGATGCTGAACCTTCTTTAGAGTTTCATAAGGGCTTTCGATATGCACAAATGAGTCATAAACAGGTCTTGTAACACTTTGCCTTGCTCCGTGCGTTCCGCTGCCAGTTGTGTATGATGCAGTCTTTCCTGTGAACATCCTTACATCCCCCACCTTGAAAATAACACCTATAAGGCCTACTCTCACAGAAGCGTTCTGAACCTTATCATAGTCAATTGAATCAAAATCCCTTCCAATAATTCCCTTCTGGAATATCAATCTCTTGTTGGTTATTGCATAATATGTTGCGTTGAACCTCAAATGCTGAACTACAACACCAAGCACTCCAAAAAGGATAACGAGTATTATGAAAAAAGGTGAAACAGGTGATAGTATGATAAATATTGAAGCAAAAATAACCAGTATAAGCGCGCCAATTACTGCAGAAAACATGTAAGGAGCATATTTAGGTCCTCCTTTCCACAAAACCTTTTCTGAAGGTTCAACAACACGATCTATTTCATCCATAAGCATTATGCAGATGCAGGCATATATAAATATTTTGATTCAGACAACAAAAATTGGCTAATCAAATATATGCCCATTTATCTTAGTTAGCTAATTTTTAGGATTGAAAATTCCACGAGATTTTCAATAAATATTTAAACCCCAATTATCTTTTTTAGGTGCATGAGAAAACTGGCTATTATGATAGCTGTACTGATTATTGCTTCAGGATGCGCATCTGAAGCTCCTGATTTAGAGTGCGCGGCAGATGAAGACTGCATGAGAGGCGGGTGCAACGGCGAAAGCTGCCAGGCAAACTTAGATGAAAGCCCCTCGCTTTCTGTCTGCCAGTGGAAAGATGAATATGATTGCCTTGAAATAATTTCCTGCGGATGTGTTGAGGGAAAATGCAAGTGGGAAACAACAGATGAATACTGGGGATGCGTTGAAGACAAGAAAAAAGGTGAGTAAGATACCAAAAAACGACCTTGCTGAATGGACAGAGAAATACCTGAAAAACAGGGACATAATAACATGCTTAATCCAAAGCATGGAAAAGAACAAAGATGGGTGGGATATCATAGTCCATGCAAAGAATGCAGACAAATTTTATTCTGTAATGCCCTCAATTGAAAATTTTGATGATGTGCTGAAAAAAGCTGAAGGAAACTATGTTATGATTGTGGCATACAACACAAAAAAGAACCTTGACAAGCTAATTGACGGATGGAGCATGCTTGCAAAGCACCCAAACCTTTCTGTTATGTTTGTAAATCCTGACTCTGCGCTTGACAAAAAATGGATTATTTTCCCGCATACCCATGACAAAATTACTGAAAAGGCTTCATTCAAAC
>CAZLVM010000055.1:0-5889 GCA_964562875.1 uncultured Methanosarcinales archaeon
GTGTTTCTATTTCTGCTTCCAAAAAGGAGTCACACGCAGAGATTAATGTTTAAATGGAGTACTTCGCTTGGTGGCAACAGCTCTAATAAGTTTGCAGTATCGGCTATTTTCCGCTTGGTGGCAATGGATTTCATTCACAAATTATTTATACTTCTGCAGTTGATTTTAATATATGATTCAAATAAACGGAAGCCACGGAGAAGGAGGCGGCCAGATAGTAAGAACTGCGCTTGCTTTTTCAACACTTCTTGGAAAGGCTTTTGAAGCCAATGAGATAAGAAGCGGAAGAAAAGAGCCTGGACTAAAGGCTCAGCATCTTGCATGTATAAAAGCTTTGGAACAGCTTTGTGAAGCAAAAACAGGCGGTGCTGAACTTGGCTCTGTAAATCTTAGGTATATTCCTGGAAAAATAAAAGCAAGAAAGATTGAAATTGACATTGGCACAGCAGGTTCAATAACACTTCTTTTGCAGTCGCTTCTTCCTGCATGCGTGCTTGCAGACAGGAAAATAAATTTAAGCATAACCGGCGGGACAAGCGGAAAATGGCAGATGCCTGTTGACTATTTTATGCAGGTTTTTGCGCCGCAGCTAAGAAGATATGCTGACATAAAAATCAAGATGACAAAAAGGGGATATTACCCAAAAGGCGGTGGAAAGGTTGAAATTTCAATAAGCCCGAAATTCACGCTTGAAACAAAGGACAGCGCTCCAAAAATTGAAATTATTGAACAGGGGCACTTGCATTACATTAAGGGAGTGTCTCATGCTTCAAAAGACCTGCAGGAAAATAATGTTGCAGAAAGGCAGGCAAAGGCAGCAGAAATAATGCTAAAAGAGTTTGGGTGTCCTGTAAACATAGATATGCAGTATGCTGAAACATTAAGCACCGGAAGCGGAATCACTCTTTGGGCTGTTTTTTCAGCAGAAAAAGATGAAATTAGCGAACTAAATCCTATAAGAATGGGTGCAGACACTGCAGGAGAACTAGGCAAAAGAGCAGAAGAAGTTGGCACAGAAGCGGCAAAACAGCTAATCGCTGAAATAAAATCAGGAGCTCCTATTGATGAACATCTGGCAGACAACCTAATACCCTTCCTTGCATTGTTTGGAGGAAAAATAAGAGTTTCAAAAACAAGCAGTCATACTTTAACAAATATCTATGCTGCAGAGCAGTTTATTGGAAAAATATTTTCATCAGAAAACAGCATAATAGAATCTAAGCCAGTGAAGCAAGCTTGATTGATGTTTTCAGCTCATTAATATCATAGTTGACAAGCCTCTTGTCTTCCAGCCTTACACTTCCGCTGTATGTAGCTTCAAGATTTGAAAGCTGCCTTTTTGCGCCTGCAAGGTCTCCCCCTTCTATCTTGCTTCTTATATCATTAATCATTTGATAAACCTGGGGGTATTTTTCCTCTTTTGGAGATGCTCCTGCAACAGGCTCATCTTTCAATTGTGATTTAAGGTAATCTGCATATGCAGTTGTAGCATCCTTTTTCCATCTTCTTTCCTGCAGCTTGAGCTCGGCTTCTCTTGCCATAATGTCTTCTTCATGTTCTTCAAGCCCTGTTCTTTCCTTTTCAATCAAGGTTTCCCTTGCTCTTATCTCGGATTCCATGTCCATAAGGCGCTCTCTTTTAACAAGCTGTTCTGTTGTTGAGCCCATAAGCCTGGCCTCTGCGCCTTTTGCCAGGTTGTTAAGCTTTGCATACCTTCTTTCCAAAGCAGGAAGGTTTTCCTTTAGCGCCTTGACATTTGCAATCTTTGCTTCTTTATTTTCATATATCTTCCTTATGTTAAGGGTTTTCTTGATTTCTATCTCAAGCTTCTTTTCCGTCTTCAAAAGCTCTTTTTTCTCTGCCTCAAGCCCTCTTTCTTTTTCATCAAGCTTTTCAAAGCGCTTTCTTGCGGACTCAAGGCCTTTAATAGTTTTAATAATTGCATTTTCCTGCAGTCTCAATTTTTTATGGTCATCTTCAATTTCCTTGACCTTATTTACAAACTCGCTTTCTCTCTCATCAAGGGCTGTAATATCTGATTTTATCATCTGGTCTGTTTCAGACCTTAGATTAAGCAAATCCCCTCTTTTTGTGTCAAGTTCCATTGCAATATTTGCCCATTCATCCTTAAGAGTGTCAAGCTCTGCCCGGTTCATGTTCAGGAAATCTTCAAATGCAGTCCTGTCAGTCATCAGGCTTTCTCTCATATCCTTTATCTGGGATTCTGCATTAAGCCATTTGGTTTCTCTTTCAGCAGTTTCTTCTCCCCTGATATCAAGGTCTCTTTCTTTCTGAGCCAGCTGCTTGTCTTTTTTGTCAAGTTCATCCTTTTTCAGGTCAAGAGCTTCCTTAAGCTTTTTCAGGTCCTGCTGAAGCTTTGTCATCCTTGGGAATTGTCTAACCAGCTCTTTTTTTGATAGTACTTCATTTTCAAGCTTTTCTTTTTGCTTTAGAAGATTAATGGATTTTCTAACATCATTCCTAAACATGCTTTCTTTTGCAGCAAACATCCTGTACTTTTCAGCAAGCGCTGCTTCTCTTTTGATAAGGTCATTTTCCTTCATATCAATTGAGCCTTTTACTTTCTGAAGCCCTTCCTGCACTCTTCCTATTTTTGGAAACTGCTTCAGCGCATCCTGCCTTTTTACAATCTCATCATTAAGAGCCAACTTTTCATTGTTTAACTTTTGAATTTCAATATTCAGCGTTTCCTTCTGCTTCATTATGGATGCAGTGTCAAGGCCTTTGCCTTTTTCCTTCTGCATGACATCTTTCTCCCGCATCAAAAGACTTTTTTCCCGTTCATCAATTAGAGCTCTCATCCCTTCAATTTCCCTTGCGCGATTATTTGCCGCTTCTTCTTTCTGAGAAAGCTCTTCAGTGCTCTTCATGAATTCTTCTTCTTTTTTCTTGAATTTGGATACTTGTGAAGTTAAGTCTCTTTCAACAGCGTCAAGCACTCTTTTCCTGTTTTTGATGTTTGCTTTTAGGGCATTTTCCTCTCTTTTCAAAGATTCAAGCTCTTCAATTACTTTTACTCTTTTTCTTATGACGCTTTCGCCTTCAGAATATGCCCTTTTCAGCTTTGATTCCTTTTCAGCTATTGCAGCTGCATTCTGCTTGGTTTCTTCTTTTAGCCTGTCAAGCGCCTGTTTTTCTTTTTCGAAATTTTCCTCTTTTTTTAAAATGTCTTTTGTTTTTGAATTTATGAATTTTCCAAGATTTTCAGAAACATCCTTTTGCTTCTTAATAATTCTTTCAGTCTCCTGCTTTTCTGTCTTAAGCGCCTGCACTTTCAAAATAAGAGCTTCAGATTCTTTGAGAGCTTTGTCCCTTCTTCTTATGATTTCATTGTTGCTCTTTATTTGCGCATCAAGATCCTTTTTCTTCTGATCAATCTCATTTGCTTTTTCATTAAATAGTGCATTTGCTTCTTCAAGCTGGTTAAGCATCTGCCTTGCTTTTCCTGCTGCAGCAAGGTTTTTCTTATTGTCCTTTATGAAATTCTTTACAAGAATAGATTCTTCTCTTAACTTCTGGAGATTTGCAAGAGCCTGATCCCTTTCTTTCATGGCTTTTATCTTTTTTGACTCTACATCCTCAAGGTCTCTTTCCCTCTGCCTTAGGGATTTTTCCTTTGTGTTAAGCGAAAGCTCCTTGTCTTCCAAAGTATGTTCAAGGCTTCCGAGCTGCTGTTCTTTCTTTAGAAGCTGCGCAGGAACCTTTTCAAGGCCTGTGATTCCCTTCATGGCTTTTTGTTTAATCTCAAGAGCTTCAACATTTCTCTGAAGCTTTTCTCTTTCCTTCAGCCACTTGGATTGGTCCTTCTGAAGATGCTTCAAAGCCTTGTTAAGCTCTGATTCCCTTATATCAAGCTCTTCCTTCTTGTTCTTGAGCTCTTCAGGGCTTGGAGGCGTTCCGCCAAATATAGAAAAGAACCCTTTCTTAGAGTTTTCAGTCTTCTTAGGCGGTTTTATGTCTAAAGCCATTTTTTTAATTCCCCCAGTGCATAACTTTGTTTATCCATTTATATACTTTTATTACTATTCTAATGTAGTAGAAAAATTACAGAAAAAAAATCAATAAAAGAAAAAAAATCACTTAAGCTTTGAAGCTATGTCTTCAAGCCTTCCCCTAAGCTGTTCAACAACTTCCTTCGGAAGGTCATATTCTTCATTAAATACAGCTATCCAGTTTATTGTATCCCTTATCTCGTCTCCAACTTCCTTCAATACATTATCATCAACTTCAGCCATTATTTTTCACCTCAAGTTTTTTTAACTCTAAACATGGTCTTACTCTCATAAATTTAAATACTTTTCTATAACGTAAAGGTAATGAGTGAGTTAGCATCACACTATAGCAGAATACTAACTCACACCCCCAAAAGAAATATATAGGGGTAATCAACTCTTATACTCAAAATGGAAGAAAAAACACCTGAAAAGGAAGAAGAGGAAGAAGTATATCCTGCAGAAGAGCAGGGCATTGAACAAGAGCCAAGGTCTTCTGAAGAAATAAAGGAAGATATGGAAGAAGGCGAAAAGGAAGGGGATGTGTATTCTGCAGAAGGAAGAGAGCAGCTTGGAGATGATTCTGAAATGTCACCTGCAGAGCAGGTCTTTATTGAAGGCGAAGAAGAAAAAGGAGAGCTCGGAACATGCGCTCACTGCGGAAAGATTCTTGGAGACAGAGAAGAAATTGTTGAAAAAGAAATAAAAGGTAAAAAAGTCAACTTTTGCTCTGAAAAATGCGCAACATCTGGTACAACACCTGAAGGCCCAGAAGCTTAAAATGCAGAAAATCAAGGAAGGGCTTGCAGAAGCCTATGCTCCAATAGAGAAAATTGTTTCAAAAAAGCTTCCTGTTTTCTATAATCCTGTAATGAAATTAAACAGGGATATTTCTATAGCAGTTCTTAACATACTGAATAGAAAAAAGATGGGTATTGCCTTGCCCCTGGCAGGAACAGGCATACGGGGAATCAGGTTTGTAAAAGAGCTGAAAAAAGGCATTCTTGGAGAAATGTGGATGAATGACTTTTCTGAAAATGCCTGCAAGCTGATTAAAAAAAATTTAACACTAAACAAAATAAAATCAAAGAATGTTCATATCGTAAATAAAGACGCAAACCTTTTCATTCTTGAAAGCACGGGCTTTGACTACATAGACATTGACCCTTTCGGAACTCCAAACCCTTTTCTTGATTCCGCTGTAAAAAGAATCTCAAGAGAAGGGATTTTAGCTGTAACAGCAACAGACACCTCTGCGCTTGCAGGAGCTTATCCTGATGCATGCAGAAGAAAGTACTGGGCAACACCTTCTGAAGATGAGCTAAAGCATGAAACAGGGATTAGGATTTTAATAAGAAAAGTTCAGCTGATAGCTGCGCAGCATTCAAAAGCATTAATCCCTATATTCTCCTATTCAATAGAGCATTACATGAGAATTTTCTTTTTATGCAAAAAAGGAAAGCAAAAAGTTGATGAAATAATAGCCAAACATGGAATGCTTGGGAGTGCAGGACCAATGTGGCTTGGCAGCCTTTGGGATGAAAAGCTTGCTTTGGCTGTAGCAAAAAAAATCAAAGAAAGCATGACTTCTGCAATAGCAGAGGAAAGCAAAATAAACACTGTAGGATTTTATGACATACATCAGCTCTGCAAGAAAAACAAAATATCAAAAATACCTCCTTTTGGGGAAATCATAAAGAAAATAAAAAAGGCAGGCTGCAAGGTTTCAAGAACGCATTTCTCTCCAACAGGATTAAGAAGCAATATAGAAGAAAAGAAATTAATAAAAATTATTACAAATTCGAGATGATTTATTATCCAAAGATCGGAAGAGCGTCGTGTAGGGAAAGAGTGTACGTCCTGGTGTATATCTCGG
>CAZLVM010000056.1:0-5831 GCA_964562875.1 uncultured Methanosarcinales archaeon
CAGAAAAGAAAACTATAAATAATGAAAGCTTTCATTCAGCTTATCATGAGCGACATAGGGAAAATACAGAAAATAAACGAGATGTCTGCCAATCTTAAAAAGCATGGCTTTGCATCCTCTTCAGAGGAAGCTGCAAGAGAAGCAGAAAAGTTCTACAGTGAAGAAATTGTAAAATCAGAGGAAGGTGCAGATAAAATGGACAATGATGTTAGCAAGGTTGAAAGGAATTTTGAAATGTTCAAGACAAACACATCAAAAGAGCTCGAGTCAATAAAAGGTGATTTGCACGGTCTTGTCGAGAAAATGAATGAGATTGTTAAGTTTATCAATACTGTTGAGGCAAAACAGAGCAGGCCTATAGACGTGCCTGAAGACCAGGACAAGATGCCAACGCCCCCAACAAGGCAGCAAAAGCAGGCAACCCTAAAAACAGAAGAAAAGCCAAAGAATGAAAGGGTTGGAAAGCTGAAGCCAGGGGATGTCTCAATCGAGGACACATTCTATTTCGGGACAAAGTAGCAAAGCCCAAAATATTTCTGCAAAAGCTTTAAATAGGATTTAGAGCTTTAAAACATCATGAAAATACTGCATATAGATGCAAAATCAGAAGTTGAGGTCAAGCTGGATGAGGCAAGCCTAAAGAAACTGCCAAAAAAAATAGGCATACTTACAACTATCCAGCACCTTCACAAGATTAATGATGTTGAAAAACAAATTCCAAACAGTATTCTTGGAGGGCAGGTGCTTGGATGCGATGCGTCTGCAGCAAAGAAAATAAAAGACAAAGTTGATGCTTTCCTTTACATAGGGTCTGGAGATTTCCACCCGATAGAAATTGTGACTGAAACAGGCAAAGAAGTTTTCTGCTTTAACCCTTTTACAAGACAAATGAAGACAATCGGGAAGGAAGCAATTGAAAAGCACGAAAAAAGAAAGCAGGGAGCGCTAATAAGATTCCTTTCTTCAGAAAAGATAGGCATACTTGTAAGCACAAAACCTGGTCAGAACAGAATGAAGGATGCAGTTAAACTAGCAGAAAAAAAAGACAAGCAATACTACATATTTGCGTTTGACACATTAAACATAATGGATTTGGAAAACTTTCCATTCATAGAGGCATGGGTAAACACTGCATGCCCCCGAATAGCAGAAGGAAAAAAAGGAATAATCAATATTGAGGATTTGCCAAAGTGAAAAAGCCAGAACTTCTATCCCCTGTTGCAGGGTTTGATTCATTAGTGGCTGCGGTTGAAGCAGGAGCTGATTCTGTATATTTCGGAATCAGCGAGCTTAACATGAGGATTAATGCAAGGAATTTCTCTCTAAAAGACCTAAAGAAAATTGCCAGCTACTGCCATAAAAACAAAGTAAAAGCATACCTTACCCTCAACACGATTGTATACGAGAATGAAATAAAAGACGTTATAAAAATACTGAAGGCTGCAAAGAAAGCAAAAATTGACGCGGTTATAATGTGGGATATGTCTGTCCTGCAGGAAGCAAAAAAGCTAAAGCTTGAAGTGCACCTTTCAACCCAAGCTTCTGTCTCAAATTCAAAAGCTGCAGAGTTTTACAGAAAGCAGGGAGTGTCAAGAATAATCCTTGCAAGAGAATGCAGCCTTAAGCAGATAAAAGAAATAAAGAAAAAGTCAAAAGTTGAAATAGAAGCATTCATCCACGGAGCAATGTGTGTGTCTGTGTCAGGAAGGTGCTTTATTTCACAGGAACTTTTCAAAAAATCAGCAAACAGAGGGGACTGCATCCAGCCGTGCAGGAGAGAATACACTTTAACAGATGTTGAAGAAAAGCACAAGCTAAGGATTGGAAGGAAATACATTATATCTCCAAAAGACATATGTTCACTGCCGTTTATTGATGAATTAATCAAATCAGGAATAAACGCATTCAAGATTGAAGGAAGAAACAGAAGCCCTGAATATGTCAAGGCAGTTACCTCTGCGTACAGAAAAGCGATTGACGCATATTTTGAAAAAAAATTAGACAGCAGGATGAAAGATATCCTGATGGACGAACTGAAATCAGTATACAACAGAGGATTTTCATCAGGTTTTTTCCTTGGAAAGCCCAGCGAAAAAGACTACACTGATGCATACGGCTCAAAAGCAAAAACAGCCAAGGCATACGCAGGCTATGTGAAAAACTATTACAAGAAAGCAAATGCAGCAGAAATAAAGCTTGAGGCTCATGCCCTTAAAAAAGGAGACAAAATACTAGTCATAGGGAACAAGACAGGGGTTGCCGAAGAAACAGTTGAGTCCATGCAGATGCACAAAAAAGAAGTGAAAATCGCAAAGAAAGGCGAAAGTGTAGGAGTAAAGACAAAAAATATTTTAAGAGAAAACGACAAAGTCTATATTCTCAAGACAAGGAAATAGCGCTGTTCTTCAATACAATGCTGTTCCCAAGCTTAACACCATAAATAAGGTCATACAATGATGCTTTTGGGCTGAAAGACTTTATGTCAACTTCAATATCAAGAGTTTCCCCAAGATATTCCTTTGCAGCCTCTATGCCTCCAAGCTCATCAATCAATCCAGATTCTTTTGCTTCCAGGCCTGTGTAAAACATTCCTGTTGCAAGAGCCCTGACTTTTCCAATATCCATCTGCCTGTTTTCAGCAACCTGCAAAATAAAGTACTCATGAATCTCATCAAGCTTTTTCTGCAGCAAAAGCTTTTCTTCAGATGTCAGCGCCCTGAAAGGAGAGCCGATGTCCTTGTAGTTTCCTGCGACAAGCCTTGTATAAGTTATGTTATTGTCCTCAAGAAGACCTGAAATGTCAAAGTGGCCGCTCCTAACGCCAATGCTCCCTGTGATTGATACAGGTGCTGCAAAAATCCTGTCAGAAGCAGTAGCAATCCAGTACGCGCCTGAAGCTCCGATATCCCTTATCACTGCAACAACCGGCTTGTCTGCCCGCTTTACAGCTTCAGCAATCTCCAAAGATGCAACAGGAGTTCCTCCTCCTGAATTAATGTCAAGCATTATTGCTTTTATTGATTTATCCCTATCAGCCTTTTCGATCAGGCTTACTATAACTGTTGATGATGAAGAGTCAAAAGAGTCAGAATTTCCCACGCCGATAACACCATGGATTGGAATCTTTGCAACATTTCCATCCAACAATGCATCATCATCAAAATCAAATGCCATCATTGAAATACAGCTAAAGAACCCGAAAAGAAGGAACAGCATTATAATTGCAAGAATCACTACCCTCATCCATCCAACTATTCTGTAAGATAAAGGCAAATCTCCTTTTTTTCCCATGCATCTTAATTAAAACTAAATCTTTATAAACCTAACTAAATCATCGATATATATGAGCCAGAAAAAGGAAGCAGCTGCAAAACAAGAACAGATGCAGACAGAACTAAGAAGAGTCAAGCTTCCAAGGGACAAGCAGGCTCTGGGAATAATTGAAGAAAGGCTTGGCGGAAGCAGAATGAGAGTAAGATGCCTTGACGGAAAGAACAGAATATGCAGAATACCAGGAAGACTAAAAAGGTCTTTGTGGGTTAGGGCAGGAGATGTTGTTCTTATTGAGCCATGGGAGTTTGGCGGCGACGCAAAAGGGGATGTCATATTCAAGTACAGGCCTATCCAGGTTGACTTTTTGAAGAAAAGAGGATACCTAAAAGACCTGGGCGAGTTTGAAGAGTTCTAAATAGTACTACTCTGGAATAGAAATAATTATATAGAAATTCTGCTAACAAGTTTTCATGGGTGGCAAAAGAATTATCGCGATAACTATTTTAATATTCTTAAGCCTGTGGGGGGCTGTGTATTTAGAGACAAGCATGAAATCAAACTTCTTTGCAGAGCTTTTCATAGTAGCGGTTATGGTCATTGGAGGATTTGGGATAGTTCTGTCAATAAGCGAAGGCATGGAAATTGGATTGCATGGCGCGCTTGTGTTTTTTGCAGCAGCAATGCTGAACACAATATTTTTGTATTATGCAAGCCAAAGCCTTCTGCCGTCTATGCTGACAATGCTTGTTAACATGGCAGGATTTACAGTTTCTTTCTCAATGATGAAAAAAGAAATAGGGATTATAGAACAAGAGATTTCATTTGAGAAGCCAGTTATCCAAAATGATGAAATAAAAGTTGAGCCTGTCAAAGATTTCACAAACTTTAAAATTTATGATGTTAAGTCTGAATTTTATGAAGCAAAGCCAAAGAAGAAAACAAAATCAAAGAAAAGAAAATAACTATTTCTTCCAATAGTATACAATTAACCCAATAACTCCAACTGTTATTGCCAAATCCGCAAGGTTAAACACAGGCCATATTACAATGCTTATGAAATCTGTTACCTGCCCAAACACTATCCTGTCTATGAGATTTCCGATTGCTCCGCCAAAGACAAGTGAAAGAAACAATGCATTCATCTTTTCCATTTTTGAGTCTGCGTAAAAATAAAGCATTGCAATTATTATGAAAACAGTCAGCCAGATAAGGAGCGCATTAGATCCTGAGAAAAGCCCGAAAGCCGTGCCTGTGTTTCCAGTGTAAAAAAGACTGAAAGAGCCGCCTATTTTCTGGCCTTCGCTCATCATGCTGCTGACCAAAAACTTTGTCAGCTGGTCAAGAAAAACTACAATCGCTGCAACAGAAAAAAACATTAAATAAAATTTATTTTCCCTTTTCACCATTTAGGCCTCTGTGATTCAATCATGCGCTCTATGTTTGACAGCCTCTGGTTAAGGACGTCAAGCGAAGTTCTAATCTGATCAATCTTCACAGAAATCAGCTCAAGATCCTTGTGGCCCATTGAAGAAGCAGGCGCATAAGCAGGCGCATAAGCAGGCTGCTGAGGAACCTGTTCAAGCTTTGGAGCTGCAAAAGATGCAGAAGGACCTACAGGCTCAGGACCCATTCCAGGAGGCATATCCTGGCCAGGCTGTCCACCCATTGAAGGAATTATGTCATCTGGAAGCCCAAGGTTGTCCTCTCCCGGCAATCCAAGATCAGGCCCCATTCCGCCCATTTCCGGACCAAGGTCTCCAAGACCATCATCCTTTTTCCAAAACATGATTTTGCTAAGAAGTCCCATTAGTTTCAACCCCCTGAATTTTAGCAACCTTTTCCATAGCTTTCTGCAGGATTGAGGATGGGAAGTACTTTATTGTCTTGAATATTATTGATTCCTTCTGCACCTCAATCTCTTCCTGCTTTATTCCTTCAAGTAAAAAAGCAGGACCTTTTTCTTCTACCTTTTTTCCGAAAAGCGTTACAAAAAGTATGTTCCTTAAGTTGGCGTCTGTGCCTATTTCATCAAAGTTCATCCCAACTGCATTGCCATCACCCATAATGTATTCGGTAAAAACATCATTTGAGCTGTTTGCCCTGATTATGTCAGAGACTGTTTCTATGGGGATTGAAAACTCATCTATATCAAGAGTTTCAGTATCATTGAAAATAGAGAAATCAAAAATAAAAACCTTGTAATATGTGCTGCCAAGAATTGAATCATATTCCTGGTCATTGTATGACTGCTGAAAAGACCTTGGCTTTTCTATTAATTCAGGCTCTTCCCCCATGACTGAAAAACCAGCCCTGATTCTCCCATCCTGCTGCAGCAAAAAAAGGCTTGGCATTTCAGCCATTTTCTCCTTCATCTCAACAGCATCAGCATAAATCAAAAGCCCAAAAACAACCATCACCACAAACATAATAAGCCATATTATTGATATTATCCTAAACAAATTCTTGAAGAAAACCCTCACAAGAATCATTGCAACAGTCATTATAACAACAATTATGATTCCAAGGGTTATTATGTCCATTCAAGCACCTCTTTTAGA
>CAZLVM010000057.1:0-5816 GCA_964562875.1 uncultured Methanosarcinales archaeon
TAATCATAATATAGGTACAGTGTCCCTGGTCAATTTTTTTGTAGTTGAACACAGCCTTGTAAGATTTTACTGCTCCTTCCTGCTCAAGCTTTTTTATGTTGTAATGAATTGTAGTAGAAGGCTCTTTGAGCTTTTTTGCTATCCTCGATATAAGAGGCGTGCAGTACCCATCCTTGAACAAGCTAATAAGCTTAGGCCTAATATCTTTCATTTTATCGTGAATCCAAGTTTTCTTAATGCTTTTGATGCTTTGCCGATGTATTTTTTATTGACAAGTATGTGGTCTGTTGAATAGCTGGATATAACGAAGATAGGGATTTTTTCTTTTGCAAGCTCTTTTGCTATTCTTGCGATAAACCCGACCATGCTGAACGGAAGAATCATCTCAAATGTAATTAACTTGTAATCCTTTTCAAATTCAATTGCATCTTTCTTGGACATTTTGCTTTGAAGAATTATTGAAGTTATTTCTTTTCCGTCGTTAATTGTTGCAAACGCCCCTTTCATAGGCTTTTTCGCTTTAGCTATTGCAAACAGGCTTTTTCTTATTTTAGCTATTTTTAGCATATTCTTGTATAATATTCAATTATTTATAAACTTTTGGGTATATATTTGAATATTATTCAATTAAATATATAAGCGATGCAGTCTTTAGCTCTTACAGTGATAAAAATGATATCGAAACAAATCAACAAACTAGCGGTAATGCTAGGGCTTGGAGGCATGGACGGCACTGTAATAATCGCTGCCATGAGCGGCTTGTTTAGAGTGGAGAATGCCTTTTCGCTTGCTGTGCTCTTTATGGCAGGCCCTGCGGCAATACTTACTGCTGTGCTTATGGGTGGAGAAGTGAGAGAAAGGATAGTGGCAGCCCTTGTTTCAGGAATTATAGCAACCATAATAGTTATGCTGGCTGCCGGATTAGGTCCAAAGATACTGGGCTTTGCCAACCTGAAAGTTCTCAAGATAATAGGGGGAATGGCTGTTGCAGCTATAGCGCTCCTAATAATGGGTGTAAAAATACCAGAAAAGGTTCCAATTATAATAATGGGGGTAGGGCTCATAGCGAGCTTTTTGTGGAGGTAAAATGGGTCAAATGCATCAGGATAATGCAGGGCGGTTAAAATGAGGATATGTTACCCCTATTTAGTAGTTAAAAATAGAAAGATTTAAATAGTAGTAATACCATATATTATACAGTGGAGCCAATATGAGCCTAGATTCAAAGCTAAAAGAAATAGTAGAAACTAAGAAGGGATTCATTCTAATAGTAGACGACAGGTGCGACGTAGAGATGCCTGCATCACAGCATGATGATGCTTATATGGATCACTGTACTAATGAGAATCGTTGTAATACACATGCAAGAGACCAGGGGATAGAGCTTACACTTCTTGATGCTTCACACAGAGATATTCAGAACCAGGATCATAGCCAAAGAGCTAGAAGCATTCAAAGGTATTTGAAGCAGTTGGATGGTGAGCATTCACTGATAGTAGTAGCTTCAAACATGATGTCTAAGCCATTAAGCATTGTAGATGCTGAAAGGAGCTTATGCACTGTTGCAATTCTTGGAGAGCTTGTTCCACAGGCTGAGATAGTTTATGTTTTGCCTAATTTTGAGGGTGAAACCTTGAATGCCTGTTTTGATAAGGTGTTTGGCCTCATGCATCCTGAAGCAGCGGAAAAAGCTGAGAAAGTTGATTTCACTATTTATCCTACACTTATGCACTTGCTTGCGCAGAAAATGACTGGCGAGTTTGTTGGTGAGGAGCAGAAAAGAGCATTGAATGCTGAACAACACAGGTATGAAAACGGCAGGTGGAAGGACAATTATTTGCCTCACATAGATGAGTCGCTAAGAGCTGGAAACCTTCAGACAGAAGCAGATTATCATTTCCTGGTTTTGAGCGATAAGGAAATAGGCAATCTTGGAAGAGTGAAAAGAAATGCTGTAGCCGACGAGAAGATTAAGGTAGAGGGCAATGACTATGTGATGAATGACGTTGATCTTGAGAAATGCGCTGCAATATTTATTGACAACGCATGGGATGGGGCTGTTCATACTGGAGCGCTTGGAGATGGTATTGAAACTCTAAGAAGAATAAGAAAACAGATGGATGAGAAAGGCATAAACATACCTATCATTTACCAGTCAGGCCACCGCGCTGAAGATTTTACTGCAGATGAGGAGATTGAAATAGAAGAGCTTGGAGCAGTTCTTGCTCCAAAAAACGTTTTTCCAAAAGTTTGCAGAAAAGAACTTTCAGAGAAGGAAATAGAGATGGGGGATATCCTTAATGGACAAATTGGAGGGCTTGAATTATTCACTGCGAACATAGTTGATTTTGGTCCTGACCATAAGATGGGCAATGGAAACATGTTTGTAGTATGCTCAACAATAGTTGACGAGCTCCCTGATTTTTCTGACCTTAGCTGTGATTCTCTTAAGTACAAGAAGCGCGCTTTTTCACGCATTGGTCTAGAGGATAATTTAACAAACCACAAAATGTACGTGCTGTCACTCTTTCATTCAGAACTGAAGGAAGAGATTGGCAATGAGAAGCTTCAGGCGACAAGCATAGACTTCTACGATTTAGACGAGGTCATAGCTAGTGCTCCACACTATGCCGCCCAGCTGGATCCAATAAGACAGCTGTACAATAATATTACAGACAATCACAGGGAATTTACTCCAAGAGTTTTAACACACAATGACGCAAAATCAGACAACTGGTTTCAGGGCATGGTGCTTGGAGATTTTGGCAGCGTTCAGCCTGGAATGGAATACAAAGACGTAGCCAAGGCGCTTATGGATGAAGCACTTGACAAGGATGCTGTAGACCTTGGCATAGATGTATATCTTGCACTCAGAGAAGATATGGGAGATGCTGTATCAGATAATCATGAGGACTTCAGAAAATGCGTTTATGAGATGATTGTAACAGAAAGTTTGAGAACACTTCGCTACAAAGCAGACCAGAAAGAGCTGGCTGAAAAGCTTGTCAAGACAGCAGAAATGTACAGCGGAATACTCATAGGAGAATATGCTGAATATCGCACAGCTTCATAAAATAGCTTTGCTTTAAAAAATATAAAAATGGCAGAAAAAGAACCAAGAAAAAGCTGGGCACATAGAATCTTAGCCCTAGATGAAATGATTTCAGGATTGCCTGGAATGAGCTATGTTAGCAGGGCAGTTGATTGGCTTAGGAATAGCCCTCTTGGATTTACTATTGCATCTTCAGTGGCCGCAACACTGATTAGTCTCGGATCAGATTCTGGTTCAGTGCTTGAAGACGCTATTATGGGGGCATTTATTGGCGGCTCTGTTGACGGAGTAAGGCACTATGAAATGTCCAGGAAAAAAGCAGAGCTTGACAAGCTGGGCAATCTCGCAAAAGTATTCTCTTTTGATTATCTGCAGGCGCTGGGAAGTGTTCTTGCAGAAGAAAAAGGAATAGACTCTAAAATAAGCACTTTTGATTCAGTCACTCTTGGCAACGGGGGAACATCAATATTTGGAGGAGGCCATTTTGACCTTGTTACATTTACATACAAAAATGGAGAAAAGACAAAGGCTCTGATTAAGGCAAGCAGGAAAAGGTCTTCAAGAACAGGGTTTGAAATTAGCGGAATTTTAAATGATATGTTTTCTTTTGTGCCAAAGCCATATTCTATAGGAAGATATGCTAAGCCACTTACAGAAAGTGATGCTCCTGATCAGTCTTCTATTCCAAGAAGAACTACAAATCCTCCAATAGGCACTTCAGAGCCTTGCGCTTTTGAGTTTGTTGAAGGGGAATGTCTTGAAGGCCGCATGAACTGCGACATGCCTTCAATGGAAAGCTATGATTGGGTTGCAGATGCAGTGCCTTTTGATGCTATTTTTGACAACATGTTTGAGGTTTACGAGTTTGGAAAAGGTGATGAGCGTGTGATTAAACCTGAAGGCGCTGAAGGGCCTCACCGAAACATGATTGGCATGAAAAAATATCCCCTTGCAATTGTCGGCGAACACGAGCAGGCGTACAAGCTTCTCAAAACACTGAAAGGCTTTTGCGGGGATGAAGATGAGTTTGTAAATGACTGGTGGGCAACAAGGCGGTCTGAGTTTGAGGGAGCCCCTTTAACTTTAATCCATGGAGATTTGCATCAGGGAAATGTTATTTTGGGTGATGAAACACACATATTTGACTGGGACAATGCGCAGAAAAATATTCCATACCAGGATTTCATTAATCTTTCAGTATTTACAGACCTTGACAAAGCATCAGATTATGAACAAATAAGAGAAGATTTCAAAAAAAGACAGGCAGAGATGTTTCCAGAAATAACTGAAGAGCAGATGAAAATAACTGAATTTGAGACTTATATGGGCTGGGCAGAAAGGTTTGGAAGAGAAACCTTGAGCGGACAAATAAGGCCTGTGGACAGGGAGCATATGCTGTCAACCTCAAAATATCTTCTTGAAAAATCAAGAAGGGCATTAGAGGAATATGCAGAAATGACCGGTAGGTATGACCTTGTTGGAAAATATAACAGCTTCATAGGGAGGTCAAGTGTGCTCAGCGAAGTTGATAAGACTGAATTTAATCCAATGGCAAGCGTCGGATATGCGCATTCAACACACCAAAGGCATACGATACAGCCAATTGAAGATGTTGCGCATCTTAACATAAGGAAAGATGCAGCATATGGTGAAAGAGTAATACTCCACAACCATAAAGATGCTACTATCCCTCTTGCAGCTGCTGCTGTTGTAACAGGCGCAACTGGGTTAAGCATAGGGCTTTGCCTTTATCATGGAATCCAACAGGGAGCAGATGCAGCAGAATGGGCTGGGGCAATGGCAACACTTCTACCTATTTCAGCACTCGCGATAGGCGGGTCTTTGTTTACATATTTTGTAAACGGAAAGATGTTTATTAGAGGCGGAAAATGAGCAAAAAGAAAGCAGTTATACTGGACAATGAATGGGTCATGGTAAAAAATGACTGGGACAAGGTAGCTGCAGCTGTGGCAAAAGAATTTGACGTGCCGTTGATGAGTGGGATGGATTTTAAGCATTTTCTTCAGGGCTCTGACTACAGGCTTAACGAATGGAGTGCAGGTAGAATTTCATACAATGGTTTTTGGGGAGGAGTGCTTGAGGATTATGGAGTAGAGGCTACACCTGAAAATTTGCACAGAATTAGTTCAAAGCTTGAGGGAATTACAACTGAAGTTAATGATGAGATGGTAGGGCTTGTAAAGGATTTAAAGAAAGGCGGGATAGAGGTTTACATGCTTTCAAATGCCACACCTGAGATTAGGGCAGGGAATAGGGAAAGAGATGATTATCACAGCGAGTTTGATGGATTGTATTATTCTTATGAAATGCACATGAGGAAACCTGAACCGGCTGTTTATTTGCGTGTGCTTAATGACAACGGGCTTAAGCCTGGCGAATGCGTTTTTGTGGACGATAAAGAAGAGAATGTTATTGGCGCAAGAAATGTTGGTATGGCAGGCATTAAATACAAAACCGATGAGCCTGTTCAAACACTTAAAGAAAAACTTAGGGCTGAAGGCATTAAGATTTAGGCTCAACAAGACCAAATACAACTGTTGAGCACATCTGAGTCATTCTTACGATTTCTCCAGTTTGTTTTAATACAAAATTATCCAGGCCTTTTTTCTTCATGAGCATCGAATTGATTTTTTCAGTCAAAGCTCCTTTTATCAACTGTACTTCGTGAGCTTCCATGATGTCTTTCTTGTAAAAAGAATCATAGTGTTTGTTGAACATTTCAATAGATTTTTTTAGCAGTTCA
>CAZLVM010000058.1:0-5812 GCA_964562875.1 uncultured Methanosarcinales archaeon
CCGAAAGCGCTTCCAGGGCTTACGCCGCCTATGTCAACATTCCACCCATAGTCTCCCCCTCCGCACATTGCATAGTATATTGTTTCTTCAACAGCCTCACTTTCAAGGCCTGCAAAATCATAAGCTACAATCCTTATGTTATTTTTCCATGCCTGCCCTCTTTGCATATCAGCTGTTTCTTCTGCAGCAGTAATTGGATTATCTCTGTTAAGCCCTACAGTTACTGAAAAATGCCCTTCATCATCTGTAACAACAACATTTTGAACATTTTCACCGCCCCCAAGAAGATCAAAAAGGCTGAATCCTGTTGAAAGATGGGATGTTGTTTCTCCGTCAACAAATACAATGACTGATGCTTTTTCGCTTACCTTTCCTGTGATTGTAACGTCAGGAATGTATGTCGGGCTAAGCTGAGCGAGGTTTGTTTCTTCTATGTATGGAACTGTGCTGTCATAAACAGTATAATTAGTGTATGAAACAGAATGACCTCCTTTGTCTATTGCTGTAATAATAATTTTGTTAAGGCCTTCTTCCAAATTTATAGTTTTGGAGAATGAACCTGTTGACTGTATTTCGTCAAGGCTGATTTCGCATGTTAATGGAACATTGCTCAAAACAGGCAGATATACATCTCCTGCAGACAAAACTCCTGGAACAGTTACCTGAAGAGCGTCTGAAAGAACTCCTTCATTGCAGTGAGTATCAATTGCTGTAATCCTGTAAGTATATGTGTCTCCTGCTTTTACATTTTGATCTCTATAATGAGCATTTTTTGTTGTGAATATCCTTATCTGATTCTTGTATATTGCATACTCATCAAAGTCGCTAACATTCAAATCATCCCATACGAGTTCAACATAGTCTTCTGTTGCATCATCTTCAGCAAGGTTATCAACTTTTCCTGGAGCTGTACTGTCATCAAGGCCTGCATCAAATACAATCCTGCAGCTTTCGCTTACTGTCCCTTTTATTGTAACAGAACTGTCTGAGCCAACCTGTGCTGGAAATTCTGTAATGCCCAAAGTTGGAGGGATATTGTCAATTGTAACATAAAACTCTTTTGTTGTTTTTTGGCCGACCTGGTCAACTGCTTCAAATTTCACAGTGTTTTCCTGAACTGGAAGAGCAAGATTTGTCAGCTTAACAATGCCGTATTCTCCTGTGCTTGCAGGCCAAAGCTTTCTCTTCAGCTGGCCGTTTACATAAACATTTACTAAAGCGTAGGGCTCTGTAAATCCATTAACATCAATTCTGTTTTCAAAATGAAACAATGGAAGTGAAACATTAAGGAATGGTGCTGTTGTATCTGCTCCGCCTCTAAACCCTTCAGGAGTGCTGTTTGCGCAGTTTCCTAATTTGTCGCATGACTCAACAACATATGAGTAGCTCTCGCCTTCACTTGATGGTATTGTAACAAGATGTGTTCTTACCGTTGCAAGAGATGATACAACATCTGAAAGAACACCGCCTTCAAGCCCGTAATAAACAGCAGATGTTGAAATTTCATCTGTAATCCATCCTATTGATGCAGTTGATGCTGTTAGGGATTTAAGAGTAACATTTCTTATTTGTGGAGGAGCCCTGTCAAGCGGAGTTCCTGTCCTAAACGAATAATATCTATCATTATTATTGTCCATTGCAAAGTCGCCTGACTGACTAACGCTAAACATCTGATAGTAATAAGTTGTTTGTGGAGAAAGATTGTTAAGAGTCATTATGTGCGCAGTTGACATTTGCGCATTAAGCTCTGTATCGCCAAGATTTTTTGAAAGGCCGTAATCAACCTGTGTTGTAGAAGGATTGTCTGTTGTCCATTCTATTGTTGCTGACGCTTCGCCAACATCAGATATGGGGTTTGGGTCATGAAGAATCCTTAGCGCCTGAGCAAATGGGACTGGCATGAATATGATTAACTGAATCATGAAAATTGCTGCCATCCTAACTATCGCTTCTTTTTTCATTTTTATTCAAACGTAGGCTTAAGCTCCTCCAAATATGTTCCGCCTGTCAGGTATAAAATCATATCTGTGCTCTTTTCATCAGATGTTGGTATTGGCCTGTACTCAAATATATGCATAAGCATTGTATCTTTGCCGCTTATGTCCGATATGCCTATTGTCAAATTGTAATTGGAATATCCCCCTGAAAACTTGTCATATCTTGTAAGGAATGCATCTATTTCATATGATGCTGTGCCGTCAATAAGTTCTATCTTCGTTGTGTTTGGATACATTAGTATTTGTTCATGCTTGCCGCCCTTTTGTTTCATATAGATTGAAACTGCTTCATATGAAGAAAGCTCTTCTGGAGGCCCAAACGTTTGGCTTGAACTTAAATAAGGATGTTTAACAATTCTAAAATCTAAATCTTTTAGTTTTTTCATTGTAAGTACTAATGTATCCGTGCCGGAAGTTATCTGTTGGGTCACTGGAAGATATCCTTCTTTTTCTGCAACTACAAATGGGTTTCCGCACGCTGAAGGCACTGCTGTGCTTAGTATGTATTTTCCAGGCAGCGCAGGATTATATCCAGTCTGTCCTATTGTGCAGTATCTGTTCAAGCACTGGAATGATATGTTCACTCCTTTTATTCCGCTTGCCATAAAATATCCTTCTTCATCATATCCCTGAACCATTATGTCAACAAAATTTGTGCCTAACTTTTCACAGTATGTTGGGTCATGGAAAATATCCTCAAAAGGCCTAATCCTAAAAACATTCCTGCTCGGCTCATTTTCCTTCACAGTTACAGGAAAACCAAACTGGAAATTAAATCCTTTTCCGTCAAACGCATTAGGGTCTCTTAGCATCGCCTTAATTGGAAACCTGACATCATAAGTAAAATGATAAATATTAACGCACAAAAAGCTAAGGAACCTTTGAAATCCTCTTCCTGAATTTGATCTCAGCAAACCTCCGCTGCTTGGGTATGCAAAAAGGTCCATGCCAAATCTTGGCTCGTATGTAAAATAAACTTTCAAGTCATCAGCCTCTTCTATGCCTGCATCAAAATACATCATAGTATGCTGGTATGTATCTCCTGGAAGATCTCCTTCAGGCCTTATTCCCTGGGCAAACTCCTCTGGTCCGTAATCTTCTGCAAGCTGCGCATAAACAGATTCCTTTTCTTCAAATGGCGCGTGATCTGTGCCCTTCACTCTTATTCTTACCATATTAGTTCTTAATATTGACTGGAGTTTTTTCTTTATTTCTTCAAGTTTCCATATTTTTGGCCCGCATTCAAACAGCATGCCATCCATAGGGATATCCCTGTCCATTGCAAGAAAATCAATTGTCAAGTTCTCAAAGAATGCCTTCTTGTTCTCTGCTTTCATTATTTTTTCTGCAACATCCCTCATCTTTTTCAGCCTGACCGGAACAAATGCTATGAACTCTTCATGATTAGTCGTGCCTTTCCCGCTTTCAATTTCAATTGGGTAAGTCATCTTTATTATAATATCCTGTGTTGAAAACGAAACCACAACATTCATATCACCTTGTTCTGTTACAAAAAACTGCGGATCAAATACTGCAAAATTATTAAGGCATCCTGCCATACTTTCTTTGACATGCTCTGCTATCTCATTTTGTATGAATGATTCTGAAGGTATTCTTTCTTCACCCTCATAATGCCACATTGGAAGCTTGATAAGGTTGCCCGGGTCTATTTTGATATAGCTCGGCGGAGTTCTTATGATTTCCTGCTGTTTTTCAAGATTCACATAGCCTCCCTGAATCCCTGCAAGCTGGACTGCTTCTTCGCTTATTTCAGACATGCATCCTGTAACAAAATCATAAACCGGCTTGATTTCAGAAGGCACCACAACCTCTTCCCGGTCTGGAGCTTTCTTTCCACTTGTTATATAAAGCGCAACAGCTGCTGTAAACAGGACTATAATTCCTATTATGATAAATACAGTTATCTGCGCTCTTTTTCCCTTCATCTTACACCAGCTTTTTTGCAAACGAGTATATATAGTACTTTACCCATGCCAACATGAATACATTGACAATAACAACTATCCATAAAAAATAACTAAAGTTTATGCCTATCATGCCTATCAAGTTTAGGATTACCTGCAATAAAGCAATTAATACTCCTGCATAGATGTAAGGCACTACAAAATGTTTTATTTTTCCAATTCCTGTTTTGAAAGCGTCTGCCATTGGCTTCCATATTCTTGTGTGTTTTGTGAAAGATATTCTCATAACCGTGCTTAAGTGGATAAAAATTATGAAGAATATGACAATCCACCAAGGTAGAACTTCTGCCCTTATGCTGCCTGCCAAAAGAAAAATAAAGAACATCCAAAGGACTGTCCATACAAAGTCCATTGCAATAAATTTCCAGAAAAATTTCTTAGTGAATTTTTTCCCGCTGATTTGTCTCCATACTAGCGCGTTAAAAACACCATAAATCACTGTTGTGATAAACAAGTATGTAAATATTATGATGAAAATCTTTACTATGATTGCGCTTGCCTGCGCTGAAACATCAGCTCCTGCAATCTGATTTGTTATAGTTGGAAAGTAAACCATGCTTCTCTCAATAAAATTAATGAATTTCTTGTTGAAGAGAACTGTTGAAAGATATGCTAGCACTACAAATGCAAGGCTGTATGCAACAACAAGAAGGTACCCTTTCCTGTCTAAGCTTTTGAAAGAGCCTATAAGCTCTTTGAATGTCTTTTTGATATAGTCCGCAATCTTTTTCATTTGTGTTTTCATTTTTACCAGTTGTCAAAAGGATTTGGTGAATCTACAATATTTCCATCTGCATCTACATATACTGTATCATCATCAGCTGCTGCAGGCGGTATTGTAGGTCCTGCGCCCATGTCTATTATGTTAACATTGTAACAAGTTTGGCTGTACATTGTTGTTCCTGCGCCTGCTGCGCTGTAATCCCAACTCCACTGGTTATCGCTTGAAAGTGCAGGAAGTCCTGGAGCTATGTTAAGGCACACCCTTGCTATGATATTTCTTGAATATATAATCTGAGCTGCAGAGCCGTATGCTGCTACCGAACCCTGCGGGATTATGCTTGAAAATGCAATATCTGTATGCTCCCATAAATGATTTGGGCTTGAACATGCAATATCATCGCAATTGTAAACAATGTATGTTATATTATCTTCTTGAGAAGGATTTGAAATGTAATAAGTAAGTGTGTAAAGGTATTCTGTAACCATATTATTTTCTGAATAGCAAAGGCCTCCTTTGCATTCTTCCCCTGAACGGCAAAGCCCTTCATAATTGCATTCTTTTGGCATCATAAACTCGCTTCTTTCGCTTCTTATCCATGCGCCTGGAAGCCCTGAAGGAAGCAAAATTCCGCTGCTATCCCCTCCTGACATTGGGTCAGGCACATTATCCTGCTGGCATATTGCAGTTACCCAGCAGTCAATATTTGCGCCTATAACAGATTGACAAAAAAAATCTGAAACAGTATTTCTCCAATCCTCAAGAAACTCATCATCCATCCAAAGCGATGAAAAACCTCCAAGACCTTCAAAATCATTGTTAAGTGTGAACCCTCCTGCTTCCCCTGGATCCCCTCCCTGAAGAAGTGTATCAAGCCAAGCACCAAACCTTCCTCCTGTCAAGAACCTGTTAAATCCTCTCCATGAATCGCCATGCCCCCTCCATTGGCTGTTATCCCCGTCAATGCCTTGATTAAGCATGTCTAAAAACTGCTGGGCAGTAATAGGGTTCCCATCATTATCCTCAAGCTCAATATCATCTGGAAGATTATCCGGGTTTAAACCGTCAACATACCCCACAGGGAATGCCTGAAAATTTCCTTCTCTCCC
>CAZLVM010000059.1:0-3234 GCA_964562875.1 uncultured Methanosarcinales archaeon
TTCCTGAGAATGAAAAACTTAATCCTTACTGGAGAAGTCAGGGGCTTTTTGATTTGGAAGAAGTAAGGCCTGAAAAAATGCGTGAGATAGAACGCGGTGAGATAGAAGGAATGGTGCATTTTTTATATGAAGAGGATAAACCCCAATTTTTGAAATAAAATGGCAAAAATAACAGGAAGCATTGTAAGTTCAACAGACGAACTTTTGCAGCTTTTTCCAAGACCTGTTGAAGGGCTTGATGTTCATGTGTTTGACAATTGCCACGACACTTTGAGTGTTGTTTACTTTGCAAGGAATCGTCCTGAAAAAAAGGAAATGTGGGCAAGATTCAGGGAATGGGCAAAGGACAACTGGACAGGTGATTCTGTTGACATTCCTGTAACAGAAATTCCTGATGATGCAATGCCTCTGATATACAGGAGGCTTTCAAATTATGTTATGGGCGGTTGTCTCCCTGAAGACAGCGCGCTTCTTTTTAGGTTGGGAATTGTAACAGAATCACAGGAACGGGCTTATGTTTCTGCTTTTGTGAGGGACAGATCAGACGAATCATTGAAAGGCATTGGAGCTGAAGTTCACGAAAGGCTTGAGGTAATGATGAAGAATCTTGGAATGAGATTTATGATTTTGTGGCCTGAAGAAGAAGGTGTTGTAAAATTCTGGAAGAGCCAGGGATATGTTGCAGGAAGCATGATAGATCCAGCAATGCATGGTAAAATTTGCGGTTCATTTGGCGACAAAGATATGGTAAAATTTCTCCATGAAGAAGACAGGCCTGAATTTATTAAGCCTGAATACCTCTAATATTAAAAAAAACTTCTAGAATTATTTGGACTGGATAGCTCTCTTTCGCTTTTCCTTCTTCATTCTCTTACGCTGCCATTTCCATCTCATCTGGCCTTTCTTTTTCCATCGTCTGGAGCTTCTCTTCATCGTATAGAAGAATTTTGGCTTGGTTTATAAATCTTATGAAAAAACTGCATTAGGTTTTAAAACAGCCTTAACTTCCCAGGATTATGAGACGGCTAATACTTGAGGATGTATACCTTTTGAGGGAAGGGGATGAGGTTATGATTTCTGCAGCAGACTCTAACTCCCAGTTTATTGTTATAAGGGAAAGAATATTGGCTCACTTTGAGGATATGGCCGGCTACCATGTGTTTAAAGCCCAGCCCCACTACAAGCCAGGGGAAGGGGCGCTTCTTGGATATTCAGTTTTTTTTGAAGAAAACCTTGCAGTTGGAGTGCCTTATGAATTTCTGAAAGCTGATGACAACCTTGAGAAAATTCTTCAGGAAAGAAAAGAAGCAGCGCAAAAAAAGGATTAATCAGACTTCTTTATTTTTTTAACAGTCCAGTTTACAGCCCTGACAGGAGAATAAAGTATTCTTCCAGTATATCCGACAGCAATTCTTGAAGCTCTCCACGCAGCAGGCATTATCAATAATGCATAAGGTCCATGGTCTATTGCTGCAGCAACAGCGCCTATTGTAAGTCCAATATATGCAATGTGCCCTGCGTGGCGTGCAGCATTCACAATTGGTGAGGCCTCAGCAACAGATTGACTTCTATCATCTTCAATTTTGTATTTTTTTGCAATATGTTTGCATGCATGGGTTCCCCCCGCATATCTTATAGGCTTAATCAGTTCCATGTTCTGGCTATACCACCATGTTGACATCCAGTTAATTCCCATCCAGAAACCGCAGGCTGCGTCCTCTGCTGCGCTAACTCCTGGAACATTTCTAAGAAACTTTTCAATGCCTCCAGAACTATCTTCAACAGTGTCATCTATTGTTATTTTCCCGCGTTCTGTATCGTGTTCTGTCTTGCTCATTTTAATCATCGCCAAACCAGAAAATTTCCGCTTTCGTGAAGTTGGACCTGCATCCTGATAGGGTGCCGCGTTCTTAGGGAGTCTTCAAGCATCAGCTCAAGCGCCAGCCTGTTCCCTTCCTTGTCAGGCGCGCGGAAAGGCACAATATACCCTGTTTCAGATACAAAACCGGTATAGCCCTCCTCATCCTGATGGTATTCTATCACAACCCCGTTAACAGTTTTAGGCTGTCCTGTTTCAACAGCATCTCTCAGGCTGTTTTCGGGAACGGCGTATATTTCAGGCTCATCTTTAATTTCAGGGATGTGCCTGATGTTTTCCCTGCCAAACTCGCCTGCACTGGAGTAAGTTATGCCGTGGAGCTCGTCATATAATGGGAACCTGGAGAGGTCATCTTTTTTTGGGTTAAATATGCGGTAAAACTGGTGGATAGCAAACGCCCCAACTGCAGAAACTACAGGCACCATCAGTGCCCAAAACTCAGTGCTTGTCAGCATCTTCCTTGCTAAGCTGTCTTCCCCCATATAAGAGGAGAATACAAGGGAATTTAAAAAACAATTGCACTCAATATTTACACTTCTGATCATACTCTTTCATCAGGTCAATCACTCCGCAGGAATATGACGATTAATTTCTTAAATAAGCTCTTAATATATTTGTTTATGGCAAAATATGAAGGTTTAGCTGTTCCTGAAGAATTCAGTTTAGATAAAGGCATTGCTCAAGAAGCACTGGAAGTATTGACTTCCAAACCATATGTTTACATAGGACTTGGAGGGGCGCATGCTGTTTGGTTTTATGATGACAAGGCAATAAAACAGCCTTTGCACAGGGAGCCAGATGCGCTTCCAAGATTAATTAATGAAGTTGATATCGGCAGGGGACTGTGTGAGATTGGCGTAAATGCTCCTTTAATGTATGGCGCGCATGTTCCTGAAGAAGGATTTCCTTTTGTCGTAATGAGCAAGCTGAATATTGTGAAGTTGAGGATATTAACAGGTGATGAGTTTTCAGATACTTTGAGAAAATATGATGAGCAGATTGCCATGGCTAAACGTTTTGGTTTTAATCCGATAGATACTGCAGCTGACAATTTCGGCTTGGACAGGGAAACTGGAAAAGTATATTTGTTTGATTTTGAATGGTGGAAAAGAGCAAGTAAAGAAGCGTCTTCTGAATCAGAATAAAAAGTTTAATGCCCCCGCCGGGATTTGAACCCGAGTCCCTGGATCGAAAATCCAGGATGATTGGCCGGACTACACCACAGGGGCGGAAAAACGTGGACCCGCGGGGATTTGAACCCCAGACCTCCGGCTTTCTTAGTCCTTTTGGACCGGAAGCGGTCATATAAGACCGGCGCTCTAACCAGGCTGAGCTACGGGTCCATATATGGTAAT
>CAZLVM010000059.1:3334-5804 GCA_964562875.1 uncultured Methanosarcinales archaeon
GTCATATAAGACCGGCGCTCTAACCAGGCTGAGCTACGGGTCCATATATGGTAATAAGAATTTGGATTTGTTTTATAAATGTTTTGCAAATAATGACAAATTTTTACTGACAGCCTTTCCTATTTCGCTCTTTATCCAGTCAGCAATATTCATTGAATTAGCTTCTTCAGGAGTTACCCATTTGTGCTCTGTGTGTTCATTGCTAAGAACCACATCACCGGGCATTGCTTTGCTAAGAAAAGTGACTCCTTTATGGAATCCGTCAAACCTTTCAACTTCCCAATGGTTTATTTCTGCAATAATCTCAATTGCAAGCTTTGTTTCTTCAAAAACTTCTCTTTTATGCCCTTCAGAATACTTTTCCCCTTCTTCAACTCTTCCGCCTGGAATGTCCCATTTTCCTGATCTGTACCCGTCATAATCGCTTCTTCTAATCAAAAGAACTTTTCCATCCCTTACTAAAATGCTTTTTGTTCCGAATTTCATGCAAAACACTCGTTGAAGAATCCGCATATTGCGCAGAATCTCCACAGTTCTTTTTTTGGAAAATCTTTGAACATTTCAGGTTTTTCTGTTAATGCTTTGACAAAGACAGGCCTTTTTTTCCTGCACTCGCCTGCAGCCCTGAGCAAATTAACCAATTCCAAAATATCATCTTCTGAAAAATTATTTGTGCTGTACCCAAGCCCTGACCTTTTTTTGTGCTCGCTGTAAAAGTCTTTTATGGATTTTCTCTCGCTTTTAATTCCATACTTTCCCTTTTCCATGTACATTGGAGAGGCAGGCTCAATCTCAATCGGCACTGCATGCACAACAGTATGCTTAAACTCAACCCTTAGCTTATTCACAAACTCAAGGGTCTGAATAAAATCATCCATTGTTTCCTGTGCAAGGCCTGCAGTGAAGTAAAGCCTGCACTGTATCCCTTTGTCGTCTATGTATTTAATCATCTCAAGCAGTTTCTTGTTTGAATAATAGAATCCTTTGTTTGCTTTTCTTACTTTCTCGCTTCCAGTTTCAGGGGAGATAAGTATTTCGCTGCCTTTTGCAAAAGTCTTTTCAAATTCGTCAACAAATTCTTTTGTGGGAAGGCTCCATGCTTCAAATTTGCATCTTATCTTTACTCTTTCTTCTTTCAGCCTTCTAAACAGGTCAACATAATAGGTTGAAGTTGAATCAGGGTCAAACGTTACGCACCAAACTCCCATTGAGTGCCTTGCAAGATTCTTTAGTTCAGAAACAGCCTTTTCAATGTCAACAAAGATTGCCATATCTCTTCCATTAATCTTTTTCTGGGAAGAGCAGCTTCCTCCGCAATATGAGCAGTTTACATCGCATCCAATTCCCGGATTATAGACAAACATCCATTTGTTGTCCTTGTCTGTTTTAGGAAGGCCTAATTTCTGGTATTCTTTCAAATGTGAAATAAGTGAAAAATCAGTAAAGCTAAGTGAGTTAAGCATCTTTGCATCAAGCTTGTAGGTCATTGGGTTCATCATCACTTTCCCAGTGTTTCTCCACGCTAAATTGGGTATTTCTTCGCAGTCATCTCCATTCACAAGGTTCAAAAGCGGAACTTCAGCGTCCCCTCTAATAACATAATCAACAAACTTGAATTCTTTCATGAGTTCTTCAGCAAAGAATGACGCAGTAAAGCCTCCCAAAACCACTTTAACATTCGGAAACTCTTTCTTAATCTTTTTGGCAGTCTCAATAACATCATATGTTTGAAAGTGCCAGTGCAACGGCATGCAGACAAAGTCATATCCTTCAGCAATCTTGACAGCATCAAACTTGGAATCAATCATCTTCTCAACATAGGCATTCACTACAGAAACATCATGCCCGTTTTCCTTCAAATAGTTAGCCAGCGCAACAGCCCCCAAAGGAATAAACATTATCGACGGCTTTGACACTGATTTTGGCATGTGCAAAAAGAGTATTTTCCCCATAAGCGCAGTAAATCACCAGAAGTTAATATTGTTTTCTATAAAAAAAACAAAATAATTAAAAAGTCAATAACATTCATTGAAAAAAATGGATAATCTATGCGCTCTCCCTATTGAAAGTGAAGGTGACCAAAACTCTTCGCAAACAGAAAGATTAGAAAAGTTAGTTGGAGAGAACACTAAAATATTAGAAAGTTGGAGATTGTATTTACAGCCAGGTTCGGCATTAAGACATTTAAATATTGAAAGACAAATTTCTGAATTAGACCCCAACTACCAGCCTCCAAATTACAAAGATTGGATGTTTGCTGCAAGTCTTGAAGTAATTAGACTTGGAATTTTATGGCCTGTTATCGAACTTGGAATTAAGGTATATCAAGCATATTCAGGAACCCCATAAAAATAATTCTATTCGAGCAAAGAATTGAAATGCGCCAGCCTATAGAGCACATTTAAGTAATATAAACCAATATTTTGAATAATTAATCAGTAAGGCTTTCACAGAATGATTTGCTGCCAGG
>CAZLVM010000060.1:0-5698 GCA_964562875.1 uncultured Methanosarcinales archaeon
AAAAAACAGTATTATTGATAGCGCGCGTAGAAAAAAGAAAACCACTGCAACTCCTGCAGAAAAAAAGAAAGCGCTCATGATGTTCACAACAGGAATAATCAACGTTATTTTGGTAATGGCTCTGGGAGGAGCGGCTGTTGCGTTCGGAGCAAGATTTTTTATTGGAAGCGCTGTTTTCTTTGCAGAATCCCTGAATATCCCTCAATCTATAATTGGAGTCAGCATTGTGTCTATAGGAACAACTTTGCCTGAATTAAGCGTGACAATATCTGCTGCGAGAAAAGGGTTTGGGAATATTGCTCTTGGCAATGTTATAGGCTCTTGCATAACCAATATTTTTCTTATTTTGGGGGTTGCAGCTGCAATCAATCCTGTTCACGCATCCAAAATTGCTGTTTATTATATTGTGCCATTCATGGCTTTCATGAGCATTTTGCTTCTTGCATTCATCAAAAGCCACTGGGAAATAAGAAGAATTGAGGGCATTGTTTTCATTCTGGCTTACATAGCTTTTATGATTATGATTTTTGCAAGTTTTGCCGTATAAGCAGGAATGTTTAAATAGTTAAACACATAAAAAAAAGATTAGAGGTGGTTGTTTATGGAAAAAACAAGAATTATTTTTTCAAAAACGCAGGAACAACCACATTCTCATAGAAAAGCTCTAGCACTGCCATTGCTTCTCTTGAGCATGGTGTTATTGAAACTTTGCATTCCTTGCCGCAGCTTACAATAAACTTATTGTCATAGCCTATTTCCTTTGCAACATTGCCAATGCATTGCAAGAATATTTCTGCTATGTACCTAGGAGATTCCCCTTCACAGTCATCTTGTGACAATGTTATGACCAGCGGGCTTCTGCCAGTCCCTTTCCCATCCAGCCCAATTACCTCATACCCTGGATCAGCATCTTTTTTTCCTTTAAAAAATACCCATCCATCCTTAACAAGACATCCATATATCTGCCTGTCAACATCGCTTGAGTTATTATACGGCTTGTATGTTGTATTAGTAATTACATCAGGAATCAGCCCCATCTGTCTCCTCACAACTTTTTCCTTCTCAAGAGCCTTCCTGATATTCCCTCTAAGACTTTCAACAACTGAAAGACTTTCAACAACTGAAAGACTTTCAACAACTGAAAGACTTTTAGGCATGTATCCTTTCCTCCACCCTTTAGCAACACAGGCTGATTTTGATGCGCTTCTCGCAGAGATGAAACATTTTGACTCATTAAGCACAGAAAAGGTAAAAGTTATGATAAAACACAATTTTCTTGTCCCAGCCCCAAACTCAAGAATCAAGGCAGGACTTTCACAATACCTAAAAAAACCAATTGTATACACTCATGTCCCTAACGAAGTCTGGGATTTTAACGCTCTTCCTGATGACAGTATTTTTCCGCAGGTTGCCGGAAGGACAGAATTCAGCGGAGACTTCAAAACAGATTTTGCAGAATTTCTTTAGTTAAATTTATAAATAATAACCCCAAATTAGCTTATCATGGGAAAAACAATTTTTTTAATGATTGCAATTGCAGTTCTTATTGTTATTCTTGCCTTGGTTGCAATAATGATGGCCAGTAAGAAGAAGAGAAAGACTGACTATTATTCCTTTTACTGGATTGGGGTAATCTGGCTGGTATTTGGGATTCTTACATTTAATCATGTTTTGATTGCGCTCGGATTTATATTTGGGCTGGTAGGCATTGTCCACAAAAAAGAATGGAAAAAGAATAAACAGTCATGGAAAAAGCTAAGCAAGTCAGAACAAAAATTAATGGTAATCCTTATTACTGCAGGAATTGTAATTCTTATAGTTGCAGTTGGAGCGCTTTTCTTTGCAAAAAGATGCTATTGGTAAATCTCAAGAATCTTTACCTTTTTTTAAATTCTATGCAGCCTTCACATAAACAGCAGGCATCCATTCTGCTCCGGAATCACTTGGAATTTCTGTATTAAACTTTCTTGCCCTTGCTGTCCTGAAAGCATCAATAGAAAGCCCTTTTGGCATTAATTCTTTTTCGCTTCCGCATGCCTTTACAAGTTCATTATGATTTGCAACATAAACTAAACATCCTGGATCAATGTTTTCAGAAATCTGCGCAAGCATTCCTTTTACATCTGCTTCAGCAGGATTTGGGTATCCTAATGCATTTGAAAGGTAAATCTTTGTAAAGCCTGGGATTGATACAGCAGTCTCAATGATATCTCCAGAATCGCCGACCAGCAAAGAAAGCTTTTTTCTTATCCTTTCAAGCCTGCCTTCTGCAGAAAAATATTTTTTCCTTGCATCAAGCCCTGCCTTCATTCTTTCAAGAGTTCTTGGAGGCGCAAATATCTTCCCCTTTTGCCCTATTGCCTGAAACCCTAAAAACGCTTCATAATTGCCATCTCTTAACATTTCTGCCCTTCTTAAGAAATAATCAACCTGGGCTCTTTTATCATCAACAGCCAGAACCATTCCTGCAGTCTCAAGCAGAGCAAAAGCCTGGTCTCCTGAACCGCAAATGGCTAAAACAGAATCACTGCTCCCCGCATCCATTCCTGCAACAACTGATTCCAAAGATTCGTTTGTTCTTGCATATCCAAATGCTTCTACAAGTATTGAATCAGGCAGTTCATTCTCCATGAAAAAGAAAAAGAAAGAGCTAATTTAAAGCTAATGCCGAAAAGTTATTAAACACATATCCATAAAGATAAATCATGAAGAAAACAACTATTGCAGCAATAGTGCTGATAATAATTGCATTTGTGCTGGCAATATATTTGTATCCGAAGATGCCTGAGCAGATGGCTTCCCACTGGAATGGAAATGGAGAAGTTAACGGCCATATGCCTAAATTCTGGGGATTATTTTTAATGCCGATTATTTCGCTTGCATGCCTTTTGCTTTTCATATTTATACCAAGAATTGACCCTTTAAAGAAAAACATAAAAAAATTCATAAATTATTATGACGCATTTGTAATCATTATTCTTGCATTCCTGTTCTATATTTACCTCTTGACTCTTGCATGGAATCTTGGAACAGTTTTCAACATGACAAAAATGATTATCCCTCCAATAGGTGTGTTAATCTATTTCTCTGGAATTCTCATTCAAAATGCAAAGAGAAACTGGTTTATTGGAATTAGAACTCCTTGGACATTAAGCAATGAAGTCGTATGGAAAAAAACCCACAGGATTGGAGCAAAGCTGTTTAAGACAGCAGGAGTAATAATAATCCTGAGCTTATGGTTTCAAAGCATTGCAATATGGCTCGTGCTCATATCTGTCCTGATAGCTGCATTATACCCTATTTTCTATTCTTATTTTGAATATCAAAGACAGATTAAGAAATAGTTATTCCCTTGGCTTGAATCCTTTTTTGAGAACTACACTTTCTCCAATTTCTTTTATTTCAGATGCAGGTATCAATAGCACATAATCCTTAATCGAAATGCCTGTTTTTGCAACAACAATCTCATCAATCCTGTTTCTTTTCAGATTTACTTTTCTTACAGTGCCAATAAGATGGCCTGATGATGTAATGACTTCAAGCCCTTTGAATTTCTCTGCAGGCACTTTATTGAGGAAGACTGTATCAATCCCAAAGTTTTTCACATATTTCATGCCGATAAAAAGGTCGGGCTTCATAAATCCCTGGTCAATAGTTATGCCTACCATTATTTTTGAATACTTGTCAATGTGGAGCTTCATCACTATTCCCAAAATCTGCCCTTCAGGATCCACTGCCTCCTTGCCGAGAATGTCGTCAGATGTTATGATTTCTTTGGCAGCCATTTTTACTCGTAAACAACCTTCAGTATTATGTTCTTCTTTGCAACATCAATGTCTGACTTTGGAACAATAAGCCCTCTTGAAAAAAAGTTCTTTTTCACAATAATTGCTTCAAAGTCGTTTGCATGGCTTTTCCTTTGTATTTTTGAAACCCTGCCAAGATTTTTCCCGTCAGAGTCAAAAACATGCTTTCTAATCATCAGTGTTACAGGATCTATTGAAAGCATTGCTGATTTTTTTGAAAATGAGCTGAAAAACTCTTTTGCAATGTAAATTGCAGAAAGCCTTTTCACAACAATAAAACCTTCAATTTTATTTCCTGAAAAAAGAATATCATATATCCCCCCGAGGTTTTCCCCGGACTTGGACCTTACTTTTCTTCCAAGGTACTTTCTCATGCTGTCCATGCTTGAAGGATTTTTTGCGTCTTTTGAAATGGCTTTAATCTCTTTTTTATTGAACATTTTTAATAAGTTGTGTTGTTTATTTATTAATCTTTCTCACAAAAATAAGGTTAGTGCACTTAAAGCAAAATTCTATTAAGACACTTAAATGCAGGCAAAGGGGTTGCTCCACCCGGGAAATGCCTGCTATTCTTCATGAAGCAAGAATTTTGAGTGCACTAACCTTTCTCACAAAAAAAAAGATTAATACACTTATCTCACAAAAAGTAATTAACACCCAGCGCGATTACAACAAGCTTAGTAAGCTGACCAAGTATCACATAAAAATAAAACCTTGTCCTGTTGTACTTGAAAACTCCTAGTATTGCTGCAAGAGCCTGCGACGCAAGAGGTGTTGCATTAAACGCATATACAATAACTCCACCATACCTGTTTATCATTCCTTTTATCTTGTAAAATTTCTTTGGGGAAATCAGCTTTTTTGAAATAAACGAAAACTTAAGCCCTATATAATAGTTTAAAGTGTATGATATAATAATGCCTGACATGAATATTGGCACAACCAATACAAAACTGTGTCCGGCCCTTAAAAAATTGGCAAAGAAAAGCTCAACAGGCAAAAATATGAAGAAAAGACCTCCAATCAGCGTGCTGTAAAAGATTCCCGGAATGGTTGAGCCTGATATGTTTGAAGTTATATGATTTACAGCCCCTCTGAAGAATGAAATCAAAAAAGAATCTGAGTTTTTCAGCACAACAAAGTATGATGCTATAAATCCTGCAATTGCAAGAACTACAATTATAGACACAAGTCCAATAGCTATCTTTTTTGCTTTATTGTACTCAAACACCCCGGATTCAGAAAATTTCCTCATTTTAGGGGGTTTAAAAAACAATAGTATAAATATTTTTATATGAGCTCTTAATTCCGGGTGTTATGAAAGGAGTTTATTGTCTTTTAATATCAGTACCTGAAGACTCTAGCGTGAGTGTCGGCTCTCTCGGAAAGGTTAGTTTCCACAAGGGTTTCTATGTATATGTAGGCTCTGCGCAGAATAACATGGAAAAAAGGATTGAAAGGCACCTTAACAGTGAAAAAATCAAGAAATGGCATATTGACTATCTTCTCTCAATTCCAGGTGTTGACGTCAAAAAAGTAATTTGCAAGGAAGTTGGAAAATCAAAAGAATGCAAAATTGCAAAAGCATTTGAACTCAACAGGGAACTTGTTGAAGGGTTTGGATGCTCTGACTGCAAGTGCTCAAGCCATCTGTTCAAGGTAAGAAGCATTTCAGAAGCAGAAAGAATAATCAAGGCTGAAATTTAGGCCAAAGTATTTCTAAAAAATAATCTTGCTCCATATGAAATACATAAGCTGCTCCTGTAATTGAGAAGTCCCTCCATCCTGCTGCAAACCTCCCTGCCCAGTCATATGCAGCCTTCTCAAGGGAAACATGCTGGCCAGTATCCTCAAGATGGTGCTGGTATCTTTCTGCCTCATGCCTTTGTTCT
>CAZLVM010000061.1:0-5648 GCA_964562875.1 uncultured Methanosarcinales archaeon
GAAGAAACAGGACATACAGAAATGTTATCTCAAGGTATGTTACAGCTCTTAAGAGAGTTCTTGGCAATGAAAACAAAGTTTTTAATGAGAAAATAGGCAAAGAACTGGAAAGGGCATTGAACTATGCAATGAAAGCACGACCAACTGAAGAAGGTCCTGTCCAGACAAATATGGATCAGCTCATAGCAGAAGGATTCTCATACAAGCAAAACTTTGAGATATCAAGGAGAGGATTCAGAGGAGGATGGGATGTTGTTGTTGAGCAAGATGGAAAGAAAAATAAATTTTCAACTGATAAAAGCCGTTCAGGAATACTTGACGATGATTATGCATGGAAGAACTGGCAGGCAGAAGAAAAAGCAAGAGAATCAGGCCAGCCATGGGATGGCATGACAGCAGATGATTTTATTGATGCATATATTGCTTCAGCAAATCCGCAGAATCCAAAGGATGAGTCCATAGCAAGAGGTCAAGGACATACGCTTCTTAGCATACTTGCACGTGGAGATGTGGAAAGGGAGATCAAGGCAGGTCATATTGACTTACCTGATAATGTTGCAGTAGAACTAATGTCAAGATATGCTGTAGAATCAGTCAGACAGATAGGTGAAGCACTGAAAGCAGGAGAAGCAGGAATTCAGCTTAACGCAGAAAAAACACAGGACTTGTGGCTTGGACCTGAAAAGTTCTATGAGGCAATTGTCCTTGGAGAATCAACTCAGAAAAGAATGAGGGACAGCGTTAATTTTTACGAAGGACTACTTGCAGAAGCAGCAAAGCCGGCAGCTAAATAATTACATTTATTTACATTTTATTTTTTTAATTAAAAAAGGATTGATGAGATTATGAGCACAAGAAAGAGGGTATCAACCCTGGGGGGGACAATAGCATTTCTTATACTGATGTCGCTAGTTGCCAATGCAGGATTTGACTTTGACGGCTGGGATTCTGATGACGGCACAGGTTTTGACGGCTGGGATGACGCAGATTCAGGAGATGATGAACCTGTTGATGGTTTTGACGGCTGGGATTCTGATGACGGCAGCGGAGATGACCCTGTTGATGGTTTTGATGATTTTGATAATGTAGATTCTGGAGATGATAGTATTGATGATGGTTTTGGCGATACCAGTGATGGCTTTGATGATGGCTTTGATGATGGCTTTGATGATGGCTTTGATGATGGCTTTGATGACGGCTTTGATGACTGGGATGATTTTCAGCCATACTGGCAGCAGCTTGAAAGCCAGTCTGTGGATGAAGATTCTCCTGACGGAACAATAGCATATCCAATGCTTGCGCAGCTTTGCGTTACAGATGGAAATCCTGATGTTCAAATAATAGGGACATACAATCATTTTGACCTTGCATTTTCAGGCGATGACCTTATCTTGAACAATATGCAGGCAGACTGGCAAGGCGCAGAACAGATATGGTTGACCTGCGAAGGGATGACAGCAAGCTTTCAGCTTCATGTATCTAATGTAAATGACGGTCCAACAATAAATCCTCCAGTACCAGATTATACAGTTGCAATAAATGATATTGTAATGCAGAATCTTGGAATATATGAAAACGATATTGATAATTCACCTGCAGAACTTACATGGACTCTAATAAGCAACAGCAATGTATATTTTGATGCTTCGCTTTCAGGAAAAACTCTTGTTATTGTACCAAATGCAGAGGGAATAGGCAGTATTCTGTTAAGGCTTGAAGATCCTTCAGGAGATTTTGTTGAGCAGGCTGTAACAATAACAGTAACTGGGCTTTCAAATGACGCTCCAATTATAACTCCAGCAATCAGCGATTTTGATCTTAGAGTAGGGACTACTGTACGATATAATCTTGCTTCGCATGAATTTGATGCTGACCACAACTCAAGCGATCTCGTATGGCTTGTTGGAAGCCATGATGATCAACTTTTTGATGCAAGAGTTGACGGTAAAACACTTGTACTTACCCCGAAAAAGGCAGGCGCAGGAAAAATTAATCTTATGCTGATGGATTCAAGAGGAGCTTCAGACAACCAGGAGGTAGATGTAACTGTTGTTACAAAAGAAGGTAAAAGCACTGAAAGAAAAGAAAGAGTTTTTGTAAGCGGGGTAAGAATTGACAACAATGCAGTTTTTGAAAATGGAATAATCACATCATATATTACACTTGAAAATTCAGGAAACACAGATCTTGACGATTTGAAAATTACAATGATTGTTCAGGAAATGCCGGCAATGGGTTCAACAGGGCCTTTTGACATTGACAGTGGTGACAAAGTTACAAAGGCAGTTACAATGCGAATGCATAATGGTGAATCGCCTAAGAGCGGTGTATACAATGCAAGATTCACCATAAGCAACGGCGACGTGAGAAGAGTATTTTACAGGCAGATTATTGTTCCGTAAGAGATCTTAAATAATTATTATAGTTATTAAAAAGTGGTGAAAGTGTATAACTACTCGTGTATGAGTATTATGCGAAAGCTTTAAATATTACTGCGTGTTAATAAACAAAACATAACATTAAAATTAATAAAAAGTATTTTTGGGGGTAATAAAAAATGAATAAGGCAAAGTTGTTCAGCGTTTTCGCACTACTTATAGTTGTCGCAGTTGCATTCAGCGGACTCGTAGCTGCTGTGCCTGCAGTAATAGATTCTGTAAAGGTAGATGGTACCGAATTAAGCTCAAACAGCGTTAACAAGCTTAATGTTGAGAGGGGAGAAGAAATAGAAGTAAAGGTTACTGTTACCGCAACAGGCGATTCACAGGATGTTGAAATTGAGGCATTTATCTCTGGATATGAGTACAATGACAAAGAGAGAATGTCAGACACCTCCAATTCTTTTGATATTGAGAACAGCACAATTTATGTAAAAACACTGAAGCTTAATGTACCAACCAGAGTTGATGAAGATAATTATAAGCTAAGGGTTATGGTTTCAGACAGGAATTCTGGAGAAATAATTCAGAACTACAACATTAAGATTGATGCAAAAAGACATCAGATGCAGATAAGAGATGTAGTCCTTTCACCTGAAAACGAGGTAAAAGCAGGAAGTGCGCTTCTTGCAACTGTAAGAATAAGAAATCTTGGAGACAGGGATGAGGAAAGCGTAAAGGTTAAGATAAGTATACCATCACTTGGACTGAGCGATTCAGACTATATTGATGAGATAGAATTAGATGATTCTGAAACATCAGAAGACCTTTATGTGGTAATTCCAAAATGCTCAAAGCCAGGCGTTTACGATGTTGTTACAAAAGTTGAATATGATGACGGCTATGAAGAACTAACAAAGGTTACAAGCATAGAAGTTGTTGAAGGAGACTCATGCAGCGCAGCAGGCGATAATAATGATGGAAACAGCGGAAGCAGCCCATCACTTCCTGATGTTGTTGTAGGTTCAACTTTTGAGAGCGTTGTTCAAGGAGAAGGCGGCGCAATATATCCTATAACAATAACAAATAACGGCAAGTCAAGCAAGGCATTCTCAGTTATTGTTGGCGGCGCTGAAGCATGGGGCTCAGTACAAGTAAGCCCTTCAAACACTGTTATTATAAAGCCAGGAAAATCTGAAAGCGTTTATATCTTTGTGGGAGCAAAGGATGATGCTGCTCCTGGAAACAGGGTTTTCACAGCTTCAGTTAAGACAGGCTCAGATGTTGTTGAACAGGTTACACTGACAGCAAACATTGTAGAGTCAGGAAAGACAAACTGGAATGGCGCAAAGAAAGGGCTTGAGATAGCTCTTGTAGTGCTTGTTGCTTTGCTTGTGATTCTTGGGCTCATAATCGGGTTCAGCAAGCTTAAGGAAGGCGACGAGAGCATGCCGGGCGCAGATGCAGAGACATACTACTAAATGTCTCTATTTTTCTTTATTTTTATTGCATTGTTAATCATCAATCACCTGGGGGAACAGGATTTACGAAAATGACTGGGAAAAAATACATTAGCGGAATGTTGATTGTTATCGCTTTATTTCTCAGCATGGCTGCTGTCAGCGCATTGTCAGAAGATTTTCTAGCTTCAGGAGACAAAGTCATTTATGCAAACAAATGCTCATTATCGCCAAGCAAGATGACTGTTTACAACACGGGAAGCGTATCAAGTTCTTATTTTGTAACACTTGAAGGTGAAGCATCCGAATGGGTTGCAATTGCACCGCAGTCTTTTATTGTCAAGCCTGGAATGAGTGGGGAAATATACAATCATATCAAAGTGCCGTGCGATGTGCCAAGAGGAGAGTATTCCCTTGATATAATAATAACAACAAAGTTTGGCACAGCAAAAAAGCTTTCACAGACAGTTTCTGTAGGCAAGATGAGCAATCTTGCACTAACACCTCTTATTTATTCAATTGAAACAGACCCTTGTGAAACGGCAACATTCAAGTTTAAAGTTACAAATACAGGGGATTTTCCTGAAACATACGAGTTTAGTGTGGATAAATTCAAGGATTCAACATCATTTTTTCCAAACAGCGCAGTAATACCTGCAGGAAAAAGCAAGACAATAAGCTTTAGTGTAAAGCCTGAGTGTGAAGTTTACGGAGAATATGAGCTTTCTGTTATGACAAGAGCAAAAATGAATGATCTTTCAGCAGAAACATCAGGGTTTATGCTAAATATAGCAAGAGAATACGGGTTTTCAGTTGTAACAGGGAAGCCTTATGCGCCTGTTGATGGCAAGGTTCCGGATGTTATCGCAGCTCCGGCAAGCTATTCAATGTGCGAACAAGAAAAATTGTATATTCCAATTGAAATAAAGAATCTTGCAGACATACCAAACACATACCAGCTTAATCTTGAGAAAGAAGACGGATTTTTTAGCAAGCTTGACTGGATAAGCCTTAGCGGAAACAGAGTAGAACTTATGCCAAGGCAGTCAGGAGTTGCAACAATATCAGTCATGCCCCCAGAGCCAATGGACAAGTCATTTGACATGGTGCTTACAGTTATGGGAGAGCTTGGCGAACTGGAAAAGACAATACCTATTAATGTTGATGTTGATATTTGCCATATACCTATTGTTGCAGAAAATGTTGGAAAGATAAGAACCACATATACTGCTTCAGCTGCTCAGATAGGAATAACAAACACAGGAGCAAAGAATTCAAAATATATAGTCTGGGTAAATGGAGCAGACTGGATATCAGCAGAGCCTGAAAATGTTTTTGTAAAAGCAGGCGAAACAGGAATATTCAATCTTAAGCTTAACCCAACTGCAAAAACCGCAGAAGGAACATACAATATAGAAGTAATGGTTAAGGTTGACGGACAGGGTGTTACATATGCAAAAGGCCTAAAGGTTAATCTTAAGGAACCAAGATTCTCAAACATGATTTTTGATGAGTACCTCCCGTATACAATAGGAGTTATAGTTCTTATTATTCTTTTGACAGTACTGCTTATTGCAGGTCTTGTAAAACTTGAAAAAACAAAAGACGAAAGAAGAATAGTTTTTGAAGAAAGAAGCAGAATAAAAGAAGAGCAGAATGGCATAAAAGCTCAGGAAAGAGATGAATTAAGAAGTCAGAAGGAGCTTGCAAGAGAAGAGAAAAGAAGAGATTGGGATGCAAGAAAAGCAGAGAAGGAAAAACTAAGACAGGAAAAGCAAGCTCAAAAGGAACTTGCAAAAAAAGAGAGAAG
>CAZLVM010000062.1:0-5600 GCA_964562875.1 uncultured Methanosarcinales archaeon
GCGTCAACAAAGATATTTCCCTTGTAAACATCTTTTACCTTGTCTGCTGTTTTGGTTTCCATTCCGCATTCGACAAACTGGTCTCTTAATTCAATGTTCTTTTTCTTGATTCTTCCTGAAGGAATGTCTTTTTTGTTTATTTTTTCTGTTATTCTTGGATCAAGAGGCTCAACTTTGAAATAGAGCTTGTTGTGCTTATTTGGGGATTTCCCTTCAAATTCAGCGGACGGTTTTGAAATGGATTCCCTGTAAACAACAATCGGAGGAGAGGTTTTCACGTCAACCCCCTTTTCTGATTTAATCCTGTTTTCAATGATTTCCAGGTGAAGCTCGCCCATTCCGTGGATTAGGTGCTCGCCTGTTTCCTCATTAATTTCAACTTTGATTGTAGGATCTTCCTTGCTGACAATTCTTAAAACTTCTACGAGCTTTGGAAGGTCGCCAGGCTTTGCAGCCTTGATTGCCTTTGAAATTACCGGTTCAAATATGTGGCTTATTTCTTCAAAAGGCTCTGATGGAGTTTCTGTTATTGTTTCTCCAGGGAAAGCTTTTATTCCGCCAAGAGCTATAATGTTTCCTGCAGGAATATTGTCGACAATTTCTCTTTTTGCGCCATTTGCAATGAAAACCTGCTGGATTCTTGCGTTCTGTTTTTGCCTGTTAAGGTATGATTCTGTGCCCTTCTTCATTGTTCCAGAGAAAAGTCTTCCGTAAGAGATTTCCCCTGCCTGAGGGTCTATAACAATTTTGATTATGCAAAAGAACATTTGGCCGTTAGGGTCGCACTTAATCAGCGATTTTCCGTCTTTGCTTTCCATGTCTCCATGCCATATCTTCGGAATTCTGTATGCCTGCGCAACAACTGGGTTTGGCAGATGCCTGACAACCATGTTGAGCACAACTTCGTGAAGCGGAGCTTTCTTTGCAAGCTCTTTGTATTCTTCGCCGCCCTTGCTGTATGCATCAATTATTTCTTTGAAAGTAATTCCTTTTTGCTTCATGTAAGGGATGTTTAATGCCCAGTTGTGGAATGCAGAGCCAAAAGCAACAGAGCCGTCCTGTACATTTACCTGGAACTTTTCTCCGTATCCTTCTTCAGCAATCTTCCTGATTAGCTGGTTAACTTCAGTAATTATCTTGATGAACCTTTCCTGCATCTGTTCAGGTGTAAGCTGCAATTCTTTCATAAGTCTGTCAACTTTGTTTATGAAAAGAACGGGCTTTACTCTTTCTTTCAGCGCCTGCCTAAGGACAGTTTCTGTCTGAGGCATTATTCCTTCTGAAGCGCAGCAAAGTACAATTGCGCCGTCGACAGCTCTCATTGCCCTTGTAACGTCTCCGCCAAAGTCAACGTGGCCAGGCGTGTCAATCAGGTTGATAAGAAATTCTTTGTCTTCAAAATTGTGCACCATTGAAACTGCTGCAGAGTCAATTGTTATGCCCCTTTCAGCTTCGTCATCGTGGAAGTCAAGAGCGCAAACCTTTCCAGCAAGCTCTGATGACATCATTCCAGCCCCTGCAAGCAGGTTGTCTGAGAATGTTGTTTTTCCGTGGTCAATGTGAGCGCAAATAGCAATGTTTCTTATCTGATCAGGAATTCTTGAAATCCTGACAACCTTTTCAACCATCTTTTCTGCCATGTTTTATCACCTAAAAAGTATGTTTTTCATGTACTGTATTGTACTCGTGCAGTTCTTCTGCAGAGAACCAAAGATTAACTTCCTGGTTTGCTTCTTCAGCATTTCCTGATGCATGTATAAGATTCTTTATTGCAATTCCTTTCTTATCCGTATATAGATAGGAGTGGTGCGCAAAATCGCCTCTTATTGTGCCAGGCTGCGCTGATTTTGGTTCTGTAGGACCTACTATTTTCCTTACAGCCTCAACAGCATGAAGCCCTTCAATAACCATTGCAATAACAGGACCTTCAATTATGAATGTTTCAAGCCCTGGGTAAAATGGCTTGTCAAGGTGCGCGGAATAATGCTTTTTTGAAAAGTCCTTGTCTACCCGGACCATCTTCATGCCTACCAATTTTAGTCCGGCATCTTCAAATCTCTGGATAATTCTTCCAACAAGTCCTCTCTGGACTCCGTCTGGCTTAACTAAAACAAGTGTTCTTTCCAGCATTATTTCACACCTTTTTCGTATGAGCCAGTCCATTTGTAATACCTTGGATTTCTCTTTAGTTTTAGCATGTTCTTTTCACACTTGTTTGAGCAGAAATTGAAAATAGTGCCGTCTTTCTTGACAAACATCTTTCCTGTTCCTTTTCCAACTTCAATTTTGCAAAATGTACATTTAACCATTTTACTTACCCCTGCCCATCTTTGAAAGAGGTCTTGCCTCAATTTCAGTTTCTCTGAGCATTATTATGTCTCCGACCTGCACAGGACCTTTTACGTTCCTTCTTATAATCTTGTTTTTGTCCCTGCCGTCGTGGATTTTTACTCGGACCTGGACTGCTTCTCCTCTTGTGCCAGTTCTTCCGATAATTTCTTCAACAGTTGAATGAACAGCTCTTGTGAAGTTAACTCCACTGGCTGCCTTTTCAGGTGTGTTGCCCCTGAATTTTTTTCTATCTTCGTCTGCCATTTCAAATCACCCCGTGATTTGTAATGTCCCAAATTTTTTTAATTTGTGCCATTTTATTTATTCCTTAAGTTGAGCTACTATTTCCTTGATAATGCCTTTTGCGTCTCCTTCTGTTACAATTGCAACAGCAACTGTAGGGACGTTAAGCCCTGCTGCAGATCCAAGTTCTTCCCTGCTGTCAACTATAACGCAAGGTATTCCCTTTTCTTTTGCAATTACCGGGATGTGCATTGTAATTTCAGGAGGGTTTGCGTCTTTTGCAACAACAACAAGTTTTGCAGTTCCTCTTTCTATTGCTTTTGTTGCTTCGTTTGTTCCCTTCTTTAATTTTCCTGATGCTTTAGCTGTCTCGATTGCCTCATATGCTTTTTCAATAACTTCTTTTGAAACTTCAGCCATTTTGATTCCTCCACCAAATGTGATAGATATGAGAAAAATGCCTCATTCGGGGTAAAATACCCGTCATCAATCACTGGTATATATGAGAACTCGGGGTTGGTTTATAAAGTTTTCGTAGAATTACTGAAGGGATGCCACATTTATTTTATTTTTGCTTTCCTTAAAAAGAATCCCCATGTCAGGCTCTTTCTTGTTTTTTTTCCTGATGTTTTTCCTTTGTTCCCTCTTTTTTGACATTGTTGACATGTAAATCCCAAGGAGGTTTTCTGTCCTTTCTGACAGGTCAAACTTTGTCTTTGCAGTTTTAATTGCCTTTTTTGCAAATAGCTTCCTCTTTTTTTCGTCTTCAAGAAGCCATTCAATTCTTTTTGCGAGCTCAACAGGCTCTTTTGGCTCTATAAGATAGCCGTTGTCATTGTTTTGGATTACTTCAGGAACGCCCCCTACAGCAGTACCTATTACAGGAAGCCCGCAAGCCATTGCTTCAACATAGACAAGTCCAAGCGCTTCGAATTCTGTGGGGAGAACAAATATGTCAGCGCCGTTGTATACATAGGGCATCTGTTCCATTTCAAAAGACTCTATTCTTATCCTGTTTTTTATCCCCAGAATCTGGCACTGCTCCATAATTTTTTTCTTTACATTTTTGAAAATCTTCATGTGAATATCCCTTGGCCTCGCAGCAGCTATAACCAGCATTGCGTTTTCATGCTGTTCAGCAACAATTGAGAATGCTTTCAGCAGGGTTGGGATTCCTTTTTCATCCATAACCCTCTTTTCTTTTATATTTGCAATTCTTGCAGCGCACAAAACAACAAAATCACTGTCGCTGAGATTCAGCCTCTGCTTAAGCCAGCCTTTCCCAAGCCCTGGCTTGAACAAGTCAAGGTTTGTTCCGGGGTAAGAAATTGTTATATCATCTATATCCACATTTGAGTTGTGGGCGAGCTCACCTATATATTTGCTCACGCATAGAACCTTTGTCCAAGGCGTGCTTTTAAGCGCAACACCATCAACATCCCCCAGAAAGCCGATATGCATTGTTGTTGTGCATGGGATGTTGTTTACTGCAGCAGTCATGACTGCGGCCATTGCATAACTCCCTCCCTTGTATGACCATGTATGGAAATCCTGGCAGGATATCAAGGAGATTTTTTCCTTTTTTACCAGCTTGTCCAGATAGCTGAATATTTCCTTCATTCTTTCTGCAGGATTCTTTTTCAGGAATATGTTCAATGCTGAAATTTTGTGCACAAAAACCCTGCCCTGCTTTTCAATAACAGGATTGCCTTCTCCGCTCGTGACAACATGCACGGTTATACCCTTGTTAGCCAGGTAATTTGCAGTGTCAAAAAGATATCTTGAAAGTCCAGATATGTCTTCTGGAGGATAGTAGTTTGAAACTAGACAGATTTTCATGGATTGATTTTCACCGATAGTAGGAAATGACTGCTTATATTTATAGTTGAGTGCCTACTTTATAGTTATTTCTGAAAGAATTCTATCGCCTTCAAAAATTCAAGTCTTGAGAATTCCGGCCACAGTTTGTCAGCAAAGTAGATTTTTGCCCTTGCGCTGTCCCAGAGCAAAAGGCCGTCAAGCCTTTTTATCCATCCGGTCTTTATTATCAGCTCAGGCGGAATAAAATAAGATGAATAGATATTCTCTTTTATTGTTGCCTTGTCAATGCCGTCAGGGTCTATTTTGCCTACAACAATCTGCCTGGCTATCAGCCTGCAGGCATCAACAATTTCTTCCTGCCCGTCATAGTTTATGCAGAAATTTACAAAGAAATTGTCATATTCTTTTGTCTGGTCAACTATTTCTTTTACTGGATCAACTAATCTTCCTGGAAGATCATACCATTTGCCGAGCACTGACACCTTTACCTGGTTTGTGAAGATCACATCCCATTTTACCATGTCGCTGAAAAAGTTGACAAGGAAATCAATTTTATCTGCTATTTCTGTTTCATCCTTTTCTGATGTTGGAAGGAGGTAGAAAGTGAGTATTGGAACTCCAAGTTTCACAGAAGTTTTTATTATATTCTTTATGTTGAGAAATTTTAGGTTGTGGATTTCCTCTTTTGACAGCTTTTTTTTGAGGCCATACTTCCAGCTTCCGTTTACAGTAATTGCTATGTGCTTAGGGAGGTTTTCCTTATTAATACCTCTAATTTTTTCAGAAATATACTCACCAATCCCCATGACTATATTATATGTCATCATGGTATATAAAATTTTGGTTTAAAATACGCCTTGTCCCAAATCTCGTTAAACTCGGGTTAGCGCACTTAAAATTCCTGTTTTTTAGTATAATGGACATGCTTAGTAAATGCTTCGCATTTCCTAGCACCAACTAAAGTTGGTTCTCCAGATGAGACAACCCTCTTGTCAGCTTTAGAGAATATTTATTGAATTTTGCCTTAAGTGCGCTAACCATTATTCGGGACAGGGCTTTAAAAACGAAAGGTTTTTCAAGGCTAATCTGCAGGGAATTAGCAATGATAGAATCAATCCTGATTTTTACTGCGCTGGCAATTCTTATTATGGGGACTTTTACTGATTTCAAAATCAGAGAGGTTCCTGACTGGATAAATTATGCAG
>CAZLVM010000063.1:0-5588 GCA_964562875.1 uncultured Methanosarcinales archaeon
CTTCTGAAAGAGTTCAATTCGAAAAAGAGCCTCTCGCAGAATGGAGATTGGTGCTCGGACCTGAAGTCTCTCAGAAATAATTATCACTATTTGTAAACATTCTTTCTATGACCCATTTCTAAAACAAGAATCAGTAATTTTCCGTCTAATCGAGAATTCATATATTTTTGATTTCTCTTTTGAAGTCATTCAGCCCTTATCCTCTTCCTGTACTCCCCAGGCTCATTGACAAAAAGAAGCGCAGTGTCTTTCATTCCATGCTTTTTTGTGTAGCTTATTGCTCCTTTTACGTCTGAATAGCTTGTATGTGCAGAGACTATATTTTCAAGCGCTGCTTCCAATATTTTTCCGGAACCAGGTATTTTCATCTTTTTGCAAAATTCCTTTCCAAGAAAATAAGAAAATGACTCTGAAAATGATTCCATCATTTTTATCCTTTCTTCGGGCGAAATGGTTTTGGCATACTCCTCTACCTGCCTGAAAACTCCCAGCGGTAATATTTCCGAAAAAGGGGCGTTTAGGAAGTGTATTGGCTCTGATGCAGATATAACTGCCATCCATTCCAGGTCATCATCGTTTTCTCCAAAGAAGTAGCACTGCCCTCCTTTTTTTGGGACTGCAAGATAGCTCAGAAAGCTGTCTTTTGGGTTTCTTGGGTTTGGGGTTTCTACCCTGTACACTTCAAAGTAGCTGTGCCCTACAAATATAGTGTTTCCATATTCCTTGGAATGGTTATCCCCTTTTTCAACTGCCCTTATTTTGAATTCAGGCATCTTAATCGCGCCAAGCTCAGGATGCTCTGCCATGAACTCCATGGCTTTTATGCAGTAGTCCAGCGCAGGCTTAACACATCTTTCCTCGTCAGGAACGCCGTATGCTTTTGTCAGAGTTTTGGGCTCCCTGTATGGAAGACCTGCTCTCCTCATGTCCCTTGAAATCTTTTTTCTTATTATATCATAAACATCGGAGTCCATGAGCTGCCTTGCCTGGTAAGGCCCCAGCTGCACAAACCTCTCCATAACCTCTTTAGCTCCCCCTCCTGATTTTTTTATGTTGTCAATGCTTCTTTGTACAGGATTATTCTCCCTATTTAGAAAAGCAAAAGCATCATAAGTTGCAGCATCATAAGCAAGCTTCCCTGCAAGCCCAAGGCCAGCCAAAACTGCAGCCCCAGCAGTAACAATTCCAAACTGCCTTCTGGTAAAGCCTCCCTTCTTCTGTCCCTGAACCCAGCCATCTCTCGCTTTGCCCGGGTAATTTCTATTATTCCTTCTTGACATGAGAAATGGTATTTAATGGGCATTTTTAAAACTGGCGGGGGATGGGAATGTTTTGTGATTAATCCAGTTTCTTATGTGAAAAGGCATCTCTGCTTCTGTCTATCGTGGAATATCCCAAATGTTCAAAGAAAGGCACATCCCCCCATTCTTCCATTATGTTAATCTGTTTCCACTCAAGCGCCTTAGCTATTTCTTCAATAATCCTTACCAGTTCTCTGCCAAATCCTTTTCCTCTGTGGGCGTGATCAACGTTTAGGTAGCCGTCAGTGAACCAGTTAAATCCTAAATCTGCAGAAAATGCAGTTACTCGTGGCTCCCCATCTTCTCCATATATGTCTACTGATTCGTCGGTAGCATCATACTCTGAGTATTTCATGCTGCAGTATTCCACGAGCGCCCCAAATTCATGCGGAAATGAAACCCTGATTTTATCAGAGGGGTCATACAAAAAGCTTGATTTGATAATGTCTGTTAATCTTTTCCTTAATGTTTTTTCATCTCTTGCTTCTTCTTCTTTTGGGGTTTCACCATCTTTTTTGAATCCGTCTTTAAACCACCATTTTTTCAGTATTCTATGGCCCTTTTTGGTTACACCTATTGCATACCTTTCCAGCTCATCAAATGTGCTGATCACTCTGACATGTTCCATGTTTATCAGCCCGGATATGACATATTCATTATTGTCGGGAAGACCATCGTCATTTCTGCATACAAAACGCGAAGATTCGTCACCCTTTTCAAGCCTTTTCAAATAGGGGTGGCTGTTAATCGCAAACAAGAGGGGTGCGGTTTTCACATCTGGAAATAAAAAGGATACCTGTCCCATAAAGTCAGCTCTTATCCTTTGTACCGCATTAATCATAGCATAAGTCGGTCCCGATGTAGTAGATGTTAGGGCAGTTGGGCCATGGGGAGAGTAATATCCGCAATATTGCCCGTCTTTTGTATTGCTCATAACAGATATGGTATTGGTCCCTCTAAACAGATATCTTCTATCCTTGATTATCTGTATAATTTCTTCATCCAGCATTTTGTGTATGTAACAATGGCTGGCTTTTAAAACTGGCGGGGGTTCACTTCTTCCTGCAATCAATCAGCAGCAGCTTCTCTTCTAAGTTTTTTGTACATTTGCGGCAGAACACTTCTTAACGCATCTGTGTAAAGGTCTTCCGGTTTTATGTCAGTTTCTCCTGCTTCAACTGCTTCTTTTACTGCCATGAACATCACATATTCCTTTACTTTCTTTGCAAGCTTTGGCAGGACTCTTTGATTTCTGAGAATTGTTTTGTTTTTGCATGCGTTTACAGTCCTTCTGAAAACAATTGTTTTGTAGGCATTGTATGGGTCTCCGCCTTCTGCAGCTATTCTTTCTTTCATCTGTTCAGCAGTCATGCCCTCCAGTTCCTGCCTTTTGTATCTTACAATGTCTGTGGTGTCATTATACCAGTCAGGGTTTCTTACTTTGGAGGTTAAAAGATTTACTGACCTGCCTCTTGCGTATATTGCCTTGTCAAACATCTGATGTTCTTTTGGGATTGTGTGGGTCCAGTGTGATTTTTTCATTTGCCTGATTACATTTCCTCTTTCAAACTCAAAGAAATCAATCATGCCTTGGTAATACCCCTCTATTTTGTCAACAAGAATCTCATCTCTTTCATCCTCAGGGTATATAAAGCCGTCATGGTCTTCTCCTGCTGCTTTTCTTTTTTCAAGCTCAATCCTGTAAAGCTCTCTTACAAGAAGCGCGTTTTCAAAAATCTCTGCGCCTTCATTGCCCGGAAGCTTTGCATATTCCTGCCTGACTAATGCTTCCATTCTTCCTGTTTCTTCAGCAAGCTCTGCAGAGTCAATTCCCTCTGGGACTTTTGAAGCATCAACTTCAAAGTCTTTTAGCCCCATGCTTGCTATTTCTGCTGCAATCTCTGATGAATACTTTCTTCTTTTCCATGGTGATGCATACCTTGTTGCCATTAATGCCTCAAGGCTTGCAAAGAAAGGAGTTAGTGCTCGTTCATCAAATTGAGCAATCTTCATGTGATTTTCATATGTTGACCATCCTACTTTTGTGTATGACCCAAATTCAATCTCTGAACCGTCTTCATTTCCTTCTTCATCAAAATGAAACCTCTGCCTAAGCAAATTATTTACTATCAGCTCATTTGTTATATGCGTTCTTGTTTCAAGAGTCATTGCTTCAGAATCAAATTGGTACATTGCCTGGAATTTTTTCATGCTTTGGCCCTGTTCAAGCAGTCTTATTGTTCCTTCAGGGCTTCTCATGAAGATAAGCCGGTCAACCATCTCATCAAAGGTTATTTCTTCAAGCTTTGTGAACTTTCTTGCAGTATTCTTTGTTAAGCCGTTTGGAGTGACTCTCATTTCTCCCTTGAATTGATCATATGTGACATACCCATACATGTCCATTTGAACGTCAATAGCAAGCCTTTTTGGCCTGCCCACATCAGTGTCTATGAATGCATGGTCATAAACCTCAAACACTTCAGAATTCATATCATACTTATGGTTTTTCACTCCATATATCCAGAAAATCTTTGGATTTAGCCCCATTGCTTCTGCAAGAAAATACTGCCTTGCTGCAAACACGACGCATTCAGCCAAATTTTCTATTTCATGGGGGAATGGCCCGTAATTGTCTTTTTCAATGGATTCTTCAAATCCGTATTCTAGAGAATCTCCATCAAAAAGCTTTTCTGCAAGCCAGGTTTTCTTTCTTTTTTTCCTGGTTTTGTTTTTATGAGTGCCTGCTATCTTGTCAGCTCTTTCATTGGCAAATTCCCTTGCCTTCCGTATGAGTTCCTCCCTTTCTGTTGCCATTTTTTTAAAAGAAGAAACCCAAAGAAAAAAATTAAACTAAGACTTCAAGAGTGTCCCCGCTTGGCGTTATTCCGCCTGCGCTTGGTGGTGGAACCTTCTTTGCAGCTTTCTGGTCCTCTGCTGTTAAAGGATATGCTGCAGTTATCTTAACTTGTTTATTGAATTCTTCCGGGTTTAATCCGTATTCTTTTGCCATTGCACCAACTGCTTCTTCAAAAGTTGGTCCGTTTGCCTGAAGGCTTGCCTTTCCAGGCTTGTCTCCTTTGAAAAATGTGACATCAAATGTTGTTGTAGGCGCTTTTGCAAGCTTTAGTCCTTTTCCTGCTTTGTATTTTGCTACTTGCTCAGCAAGATCTGCCTGAGCTGCTTCAACACCATCTCCCATTGCGTAAAATGTTTCTACTGCATCTGTCATTTTAATTATCCTCCCTCTATTTTTTTATTTAGAAACTCTCAATAACTTATAAAGCTTTTGCAGGGGTTTTTAAAGAGGATATGCCAAACCTTTTTAATAAAGCTGTAATTCCTCTAAATGAAAATGGGAAAGCCTTCATTGCCTCCGGACCCGCTGTACATGTTTCCGTGGAATTTTGCAAAGGCTATGGTAAAAACTGCGCAGGGACTGTATTCTTTTGGAAACGTAATTCTTAACGAGGGAGTTTATGAAGATAGGGTAATGATAAGCCCAGGGGCTGTTTCTGCTCCAGTTAAAAGGAAAACTGTGGGCGCTGCAGATGCAAAAACCCTTGTTGACGCGCTTTCAAACCACTATCTTATGCAGTTTGATTTTGACAGGGAAGCTATTGAGGGAAAAATTGCCGCGGCAAAAATACCTTCAAGAGGCAGGTTTTACACGGCGCTGGAAGGATGCAGTTTTTCAGAGCACCTGTCCGAAGGGTACCGCGCTTCTGTGTCAGTTGACTTTTTGCTTAGGAATGACGGGGCTGAAAAGTACAGGGACAACCATTGGCTTCACCTTTTTGAAAGAGTTTTTTTTGTGAATGCGCCCAATCTGATTAGGGGGCATTTTGCAGATGTTCTTGCAGAGGAAAACTCGGATTTCCCTTTCTCGCTTTTCGGCACATTTACCGCCCATGGCCTGGATGATGGGTGTATGGCAGGAAAGAACCAATTCATTGCTACGCCTAATGCCTGGCTCAGGGAGCTTATGTCAAGGATTGAGATGGCGCACACAACATACGAGCCAGAGCCTTCTGCGATTGAACTTGGCTTGTGAGAATTGAATTGAGGGTGATGGGGAGATTTTTATATTGTGGTTACAAGAATAGAATTAGATGGCTAAAATAAAAAAATCAAAAAAAGAAGAAACAAAATCTAAAGAAGTTGATATTGCTTTTCCAATTAAGGAAGAGGTTAAAGTTAGAGACACAAAACGTGAAACAATAAGAGTGATAATAGCTCACCCTATGAATGTAGGTTTTTGGTTTGGAATAGGCCTTACTTTAGCATCGG
>CAZLVM010000064.1:0-5471 GCA_964562875.1 uncultured Methanosarcinales archaeon
ATCAAGGTCCCAAACACCTATTTACATTACAGGTGTATTTCTTTTTGGGATAATGGCCTTAGGAGTTTACCTCATATTTTTTGAAAAAAGCCAGAAAGAAATTGTATCTGCTCTTGGAAAGCAAAAGGAAATGAAAATTGAAGAAGAAAAATTTGAAATTCTCCTTAAAGGGATGGATGCAGATGAAAGAAAAGTCATCAAAGCAGTTAAGGAGCAAGATGGCATAACACAGCAAACATTAAGGTTAAGGACAGACATGCACAAGTCAAAGCTAAGCATAGTTCTCGACGGGCTTGAGAAAAAGAATTTAATTAAAAGAACTGTGAAAGGAAAGACAAAGCAGGTTTATTTGAGGTTAAAACTATAAAATGGAAGAAAAAGGATTTTCAAAAGATTTGAACAACATAATGCAGTTTTCAAAAGAAGGCATCTTCAGCACAGTTATTTCAAAGACTGAAAAATCTAACGTTACACTTATGTGCTTGTCTGCCGGTACAGATATAGATGAACACACATCAACAAAAGAAGGTATTGTGCAGGTAATAAAAGGCCATGGTAAATTTATTTTGTTTGACAAGGAAATTGAAATGAAACCAGGAGTTTTCATACTCATGCCAAAAAATGCACCTCATTCTCTTAAAGCAGATGAAAATCTTGCAATACTTTTGATTCTGACTAACTAAACGGCGTTATAAACGGTAATAAACCATAATTCTTGGGTTTGAGCAGTTTTAGGGGTGTCAGTTTCATGGCTTAATTATATATCAAAAAGAGTCTTTCTAAAGCGCATGAAAAAGAAAAACATCAAAACATGGATTATTGCAGCAGTTATTGCTGCCGCTGTTATTGCGCTTTCAGTTGACTGGGGAACTAAGCAAAACCTTGATGAGTTTGCACAGTGCCTTACTGACAACGGAGCAGTAATGTACGGGACATACTGGTGCACGTACTGCAAAGCCCAAAAAGCGGATTTTGGAGAATCATTTGAGTTCATTGATTATGTTGAATGCACAGAAGAAAAAGAAGAATGCATTGAAAAAGAAATTGACGGATTTCCAACATGGATTATTGATGGAGAAAATTATCAAGGGAAGCAGCCCCTGCAAAAGCTAAGTGAGCTTACAGGATGCGAGCTTCCGGAGGAATAAAATGACTAATGCAAAAATAAAAACAAGCGGAATGCATTGCACAAGCTGTGAGATGCTTGTGAAAGACGCACTGGAAGACATGGACGGCGTTAAGAGCGCGGGAGCAAATCATAAAACAGGAATTATTGATGTTGATTTTGATGATGGGAAAGTGGAAAGAGAGGCTATTATTGAAACAATAAAAAAAGAGGGATACGAGGTCGAGCAATAAAATGGGTGAAGAAACAAAAGAATTCAAGGCAAAAGGAATGCACTGCACAAGCTGTGAAAAGCTGATAGAAAATGCAGGCGAAAAAGTTGAAGGAGTCAGCAATATCACAGCAGACTATGCAACTGAAAAATGCAAAGTCACTTTTGACCCTTCCAAAACAGACATTGACAAAATTCTCCAGGCAATTGAAGAAAAGGGATATGAATGCAGTGTGGAAGAAAATGCAGAAGAAGAAACTGCAGGGGAAAATGCGGAAGAAACAGGAGACGATTCAGATTATTATCATATTAATACCAAGCTGACAGGAATCATTGTAGGTATAATAGGGATTCTTGTTGCAGGATATTTCCTATTCAGGTTTGTTGATGGGATACAGCTTCCGCAAATAAGCCAGAATATGGGCTATGGCCTGCTATTTGTTGTTGGACTGCTTACAGGATTTCACTGCGTCAGCATGTGCGGAGGATTTGTTGTCAGCTATACAGCAAAAGCTGCGCAGGAGGGTAGAAAAGCCCACAAGTCCCATTTAATGTACGGCATCGGAAAAACATTGTCATACACTATAATTGGAGCTGCGTTTGGCCTGCTTGGCGCTATAATAACATTCACACCAATGATGAGGGGCGTTGCAGGAGTGCTTGCAGGGCTGTTCCTTGTCATCTTTGGACTTAACATGCTCAATGTTTTTCCATGGCTAAGGAGATTCCATTTGAGAACTCCTGCATTTATCAGCCGGTTTGTAGGAACTGAATCAAAAAAACACAGCAGTCCCCTCGTAATAGGACTTCTGAACGGTCTCATGATAGCATGCGGACCTTTGCAGGCAATATACATTATGGCTGCAGGCACAGGAAGCATGGTTGAAGGAGCAAAGCTGTTATTTGTTTTTGCTCTTGGAACTCTTCCGGTCATGCTTAGCTTTGGATTCCTTACCAGCTTTTTGTCAAAAAAAGTAACGCACAAAATACTGAAAGCGTCAGGCGCAATAGTCATTGTGCTTGGACTTGTAATGATGAACAGGGGTCTTGTGCTTACAGGCACTGGACTTGACACATCATCCTTGCTTGCATCTATATCAGGAGAAGATGGAGGAAATAGTGTAACCGGCGGGAGCATTGTAGAAATTGAAGACGGCTACCAGATAATAAGAATGGACGTCACAAGATATGGGTGGGAACCTAACAAATTTGTTCTGAAAAAAGGCGTTCCAGTGAAATGGATAATCAGTGGAAAGGAAATAACAGGGTGCAATAATGCTATCCAAGCTCCAAAGCTCGGGCTAAAATTTGACATAAAGAAAGGAGAGCAGGTTATTGAGTTTACTCCGAATGAAGAAGGCGTAATACCATGGAGCTGCTGGATGGGAATGATTCCTGGGACATTTATTGTCAAAGACGATATTGACTTGGACAATTCAGAAGCAGTGCAGCAAGAACTTAATGCTATCCCTGAACAAAAAGCAGGGAGCTGCGGCGGAAGCTGCGGAAGTTCATCATGCGGCGCTGCAAACGGAGGCAGCTGCGGCTGCGGAGGCAGCAGATGAAATGCGAATCTAAATTTATGGACATTACATACGGAAGCCAAGCTTTTTGCAAGGCGTGCGGAATGGATATAGGGTTAAACCCTATAAAATCAAAACACAAGGGAATTGTTGAACTATACTGTTGTGAGGACTGCACAAAACTAAGATGAAAAAAATAAATATTTCAATTGAGGGCATGCACTGCCAGAGCTGCGTGACTTTGGTAGAGCGGGCTCTAAACAAGCTTGATGGCATTAAAAAAGTAAACGTCAACCTTGCAACTGAAAAGGCATCAGTTGAGTTTGATTCCAAAAGCATAAGCGAAAAGGACGTAATGGATGCCATTATCAAGAGAGGGTATAAGGCATCATTAGTCAAGGATGGCGAAGGGGCTGACAAAGAAACCAGGAAAAGAAAAGCTGAGATTAAAAAACTCAAAAGATTGTTTTACTTCAGCATGCTTTTTGCAGTTCCTGCATTTGTAATTGGAATGGTGTTCATGTGGGTTGATATCATGATACCCTATGAAAGCTACATATTATGGGCGCTGGCAACCCCTGTGCAATTTATTGTTGGAGCTCAATTTTACAAAGGAATGTGGGCTTCTCTTAAGAACAAGAGTGCAAACATGGACACTCTTATTGCATTAGGAACCAGTGCAGCTTATTTCTACAGCGTTTATGCTGTATTGCTGTTACCGGGACAAGGACAGTATTTTGAAACATCTGCAGTACTTATCACACTTGTTGTGATGGGGAAACTTCTTGAGGCGATTGCGAAAGGCAAGACTTCAGAAGCAATAAGAAAACTTATGCACCTTTCCCCAAAAATTGCAACAGTCATCAGAAAAGGAAAAGAAGAAAGAATACCTGTTGATGAGGTAATGAAAGGTGATATAATACTCGTAAAGCCGGGGGAAAAAATACCAGTTGACGGAAAAATAACAGATGGCTATTCCTCTGTTGACGAAAGCATGATTACCGGAGAAAGCATCCCTATTGAAAAGAAAAAAGGAGACAAGGTAATAGGTGCCACAATAAACAAAGTAGGCTCATTCAGATTTAGAGCTGAAAAGGTTGGGGCAGACACCACTCTTTCCCAAATAATAAAGCTTATTGAAAATGCTCAGGGAAGAAAAGCCCCGATACAAAGGTTTGCAGACATTGTATCAGCTTATTTTGTCCCTGCGGTAATGGCCATAGCGCTTGCTACATTCATTTTATGGAACTTTGCATCTGAAAAGGATTTTTCATTTGCGCTAATCGCTGCAGTTTCTGTTCTTGTAATTGCCTGCCCATGCTCTCTCGGGCTTGCAACACCCACTGCAATAATGGTTGGGACAGGAAAAGGGGCAAAAAATGGCATCCTAATCAAAGGAGGGGATGCTCTTGAGACAGCCCACAAGATAAAAGCTGTAATATTTGACAAAACAGGTACAATCACAAAAGGTATTCCATCTGTAACAAACCTTGTTTCAATAAATTCTGGCTCCAAGAAAACTCTTCTTCAGACAGCTGCCTCAATTGAACAGCTGTCAGAGCACCCGCTTGCGGAATCTATTGTAAAGAATGCCAAGGAAAATAAAATTAAGCTGAAAAAGGCATCCAAATTCAATGCAATACCCGGGCATGGAGTTGCTGCAAGCATTGGAAAAGAAAAATACTATTTCGGCAATGCAAAGCTAATGAAAAAACAAGGAATAAAAATATCTCCCTCAACAAATGAAATGATACATGGCTTTGAAGAGGAAGGAAAAACAGTAATGATTCTTGCAGGCAAAGGCAAAATAAAAGGAATTGTTGCTGTTGCAGACACAATAAAAGAAACATCAAAGGAAGCTGTGAATGCTCTGCAAAAAATGAACATAAGAGTTTTCATGATAACAGGAGACAACAAAAGAACTGCAAAATCAATAGCAAAACAGGCAGGCATCAAGCATGTTTTTGCAGAAGTGCTTCCTGAAGACAAAGCAAATTATGTAAAAAGACTGCAGAAACAAGGCAAATACAAGATTGCAATGGTAGGGGACGGCATAAATGATTCCCCAGCTCTTGCTCAGGCAGACATTGGGATAGCAATGGGCTCTGGAACAGATGTCGCAATGGAAACAGGAAATATAGTTCTGATGAAGAACGACCTAAGAGATGTCCCCAGATCAATAAAGCTTAGCAGAATGACTATGAGCAAAATAAGGCAGAATATGTTCTGGGCTTTGTTTTACAATACTCTTGGAATACCAATTGCCGCAATGGGCATGCTAAACCCAATGATTGCCGGCGGAGCAATGGCATTAAGCTCTGTTTCAGTTGTATCAAATTCATTGCTGTTAAAGTTTAAAAAAATTTAAGGGAGCTAATCAATTATATTCTCAACTATACAAGTCTTTATATATTAGTAACCATTATCTATTAATAATCATTATTACTAATAAAATGGGGAGACGGAACACGCCGCAAAGGGCAAAAATAACTGAATACCTGAAGAGTGTTAAAACACACCCTACAGCAGAGATGGTTTACGAGGAAGTAAAGAAAGACATGCCATCAATAACCCTTGCAACAGTCTACAGAAACCTTAACCTGCTTTCAAT
>CAZLVM010000065.1:0-5241 GCA_964562875.1 uncultured Methanosarcinales archaeon
CCATGTCTCCATTCTCTTTCAATAATGCATATTTTTTCTTTGCTCCTGTTTCACTTGTCTTTGCCGCAACGAATAAGCCCGAAGGATAATATCCTTCATATTCAAGCTCCATAACTCCCGGAAGCTTCCGATTTATCTTTTCAACAAGCTTTACAGCATCATCTTTCTTTTTTCCGTCAAGAATGAGAAACACGCTGTCTGTGTCTCCATAAATAACACTAAAGCCGTCTGCTTCTGCTTGTTTCATAGAATCCTGAATATAATATCTTGCCCATGCAGTAATTGACTTTGCGCTTTCAATACTGTACCATCTTGCGTTGAAAAATCCAAGATAACCGTAAAAGCTGTTTGCAAGCACTTTCAGATTTTGCTCTCTTGCAACAAGAAGGTGGTCTTTTACCTTTTGCTTTTTGATTATTTCCTTTATCCTCATCCTTCTTGTAATCAAGTCTTCAATTATTGTTGGAATAAACCCTTTTTTCTTTGCGCAAAACCAGTATTTTTCATCTGGAGCAACATCCTTGCCCTCGCAGCACTCGCAATCCAGAGTGCCTGGAGATATATTATGGGAAGCTATAATTGTAGGGTACAGGCTTCTGAAGTCAAGCACTACAATATCCTTGTAAAGCCCTGGCTTTGGCTCATAGACAAATCCCCCTGTATAAGTTTGCAGCCTCCTTTTCTTGACTTCATCATAGTGGGGCCTCTCAAGAGTAATCTCATTAAAATTTGGAGCCTGCTTTATTATAAACCACTCAACAAGCTGGGAATATCCCATGCTGTTTACATCATAAATTGGCAGCCCTACAATCTTCACAAGCTCTATAAGATTTGGCAGCAGCTTTGTTGTGAGGTTGTATGTGAGCCTTGCATCATGAAGATTGTATTTGCAGTATTCTTCTATCTTTGAGGGGTGCTTGTCCCAAACATCTGCAAGCATGTCCATCTCAACATCAATCTTTTTCTCGCCAAGAAGCTCATGAGACACTGCATCAAGCGAATAACTGTCTGTCTTCATAGCTCTTCCAAATGACCTTCTGATAAAATTAAATATGTCCAGATGCACTATGCCTGCAATCTGCGCAGTTACATTAACTCTCCCGCTTATGTCAAGCTCTGAATAGTCAAGGCCAATATCCATCTTTATCTTGTACTTGTCTGCTCTTTTTTTGATGTAAGGAAAATCAAACCCTCCTGAAAAATAGCCTGTTATTATGTCTGGCTTGTAATTTTCAATTATATCCTTGAGCCTGTTGAGCATATCAACCTCGCTCTTGACAAACTCTATGTATTTCTCTTCTGTTTTGAACGCTTTCCAGGTAATAACCTTCTTGTAATGCTCACCGTAAAGCCCTACCATTATTATTGGGTGCTTTTCAGGATTAATTCCTTTTCCGTCAGGATTGTATGTTTCAATATCAATTGCAAGAATCCTCGGCTCTTTGAGAGTGTCCTCGCTGTACTGCTCAATGCCCTTTGCCTTGAAAATAGGAACTCTTGACTTTTCAACAACCTGCTCTCCATCCACTTCAACCAAGGTCATTGGGTCAATCTTTTTGTCAATAAGGTATCTCCTGACAAACTTTATATCATACTCATTTGCAGATTTAACATCTTCCCAGTTCTTTATCTGGTCTCTTATCAGCGGAACTCCTTTAGGCAAATTTACAAAAACCTTAAGCGCATTAACCGGCTCTCCCAAAAATTTCTTCTTAACCTCTTCAACACCTGTTACATCGTATTTTGCATCCCCTTTTTCAACAAATACTTTTGAGAGTTTTTCCTTCAAAGAAGCTCCTTTTTTTGATATTACATAGAAATACGGCCTGAAAGAGTCATCAGTAACGCAAACCTGCTTGCCTTCAACAGTCCTCCCATAGATATAGACAACTGCCTTTCCCTCTTTTATCTTATATGAAGCATCGAGAGGGTAAAACCTTACTCTAACCATATAATTTAGGTTGAGAGCTGGGTATATAAATTTTATGGGATTAATGACTCCTGAACATAAAAGTTTATATATAATACGGAGTTTTTTATCACCTGGTGAGATAAAATTACAGAGGTGTATGATGTAGTCATTGTTGGCGGGGGTCCTGCGGGGCTTGCTGCAGCGATTTATTCTGCAAGATATATGCTTAAAACATTAGTCATTTCAAAAGAGCATGGCGGCGCCATAATGGAAGCTCACTTAGTTGAAAACTACCCTGGATTTAGAACAATATCGGGTATGAAACTTATGGATGAGTTCACAAAGCAGGCAAAAGATTTAGGTGTCAAAATACAAAATGAAGAATCAACTGACATAAAAAAAGAAAATGGCATTTTTGTTATCAACAATAATATCAAAGGAAAAAAGATAATCCTTGCGCTTGGCACAAAAAGAAGAAAACTCAATATTCCAGGAGAGGATGATTTTGCAAAAAAAGGAGTTAGCTATTGCGCAACATGCGATGCGCCTCTTTACAGGGGAAAGTCTGTTGCTGTTGTCGGAGGAAGCAACTCTGCTGCAAGAGCTGCCCAGTTTTTGGCAGAATACGCTGAAAAAGTATATGTGATTTACAGGCAGGACAAGCTAAGGTCAGAGCCGCTGCTTACTAAAAAAATAGAAGGAAATCCAAAAATAGAAATAATCACAAACGCAAACATCACTGAAATAAAAGGGGATAAACTAGTTAACAGCGTGCAGCTTGACAACGGCGAGGTTCTGATGATTGACGGCGTGTTTATTGAAATTGGAAGCGTGCCGTCCGTAGTGCTTGCAAAAAAACTTGGTATAAGCCTGGACAATGAAGAATGCATAAAAGTGGATGAAGGCATGAAAACAGATGTTGAAGGTGTTTATGCTGCAGGAGATATAACAACCGGCTCCAACAAATGGAGACAGGTTATAACTGCATGCGCAGAGGGCGGAATCGCTGCCTCAAGCGCATACAAGGATTTGAAAAGCGAGGAATAAAATGGAAAAGTCTAAGTGCCCGAGATGCGGGGAGCCTGAAATGGAAATTGACACAGAGACAGGAAAAGCTGTATGCAAAAAATGCGGCTACAGGATTGACTTCCAAAAAATATGAAAAAGAGGTAGGTAAAAATGCAACAACAGCACAAAATGCAGAGAGTAGGAGTTTTTGTAGACGTGCAAAATATGTACTATTCTGCAAAAAATTTGTATAAAGCAAAAGTTAATTTTAAAGAAATACTGAAGGAAGCAGTAAAAGGAAGAAGCCTGATAAGGGCTATAGCATATGTAATAAAAGCTGATATCCCGGATGAAAAAAACTTTTACACTGCTCTTGAACATATAGGGTATGAAGTAAAGGCAAAAGACCTCCAAATTTTTGTTGGAGGGGCAAAGAAAGGCGATTGGGATGTTGGAATAGCCATGGACATGATTGAGCTTGGCAACAAGCTTGACACTGTTATTCTTGTAAGCGGAGACGGAGACTATGTTCCTCTGCTTCAGCACATGTCAAGGGCTATGGGCTGCAGGACAGAAGTGGTGGCATTTGGAAAAACATCTTCTGGCAAGCTTAAAATCGCAACAGACATGTTTGTTGACATGGACCAAAACAGCAGAAGATATCTTATCAGGAACGGACCATCAGAACAATCAAAAAACGTTCCAGCAAAGCCAACATCTGCAAAAATAGTCCCCATAAAGCAAACATCTGCATCTTCGCAGCATGCAGCTAAACCTGCAAAAACAAATAAATAAAAAATGGGAATAATAAAAAAGAAGCAAAAGCTAGCTGAAAATCTCTACATGATGGAGATCCTGGCTCCAGAAGTTGCAAGAAGCGCCCAGCCAGGCCAGTTTGTCCTGCTTCAGCTTGATGAAAAAGGGGAAAGAATTCCATTAAGCATAGCAGACTTTACCAAAAGGACTATAACTCTTGTTTTTTCTGCAGTTGGCCTTACAACAAAAGCGCTGGCAGGAATGAAAAAAGGAGGGGAAATACTTCACTTTATCGGACCTCTTGGCAATCCCACTGAAATAAGTGAATTTGGAAATGTATGCCTTATTGGAGGAGGATTTGGCTCTGCGCCTATACACACAATTGCAAAAGCAATGAAAAAGGCAAAAAACAATGTAACTGTTATAATCGGCGCAAGAACCAAGAACCTGCTATTCTGGGTAAAAGAACTTGAAAAAGCATGCGATGAACTCATAATAACAACTGATGACGGCAGCTGCGGACGAGAAGGAATTGTTACTGACGCTCTTGAGCAGGTAATAAAAAAGAAACGGCCAAACCTTGTGATGGCAATTGGGCCTATTGCTATGATGAGGGGTGTTTCAAACATGACAAATCAAAAAATAAAGACTGTTGTATCATTAAACCCAATCATGACTGACGGGATGGGCATGTGCGGCGGATGCAGGGTAACTATTGACGGAGAAATAAAATTTGCATGCGTTGACGGGCCTGAGTTTGACGCTCATGGCGTTGACTGGGGTTCGCTTGCAAAAAGAAACAGGGCATACAACAAAGAAGAGGAGCATATCTGTAAACTAAAAAAATGATTACTGAAATAAACAAGCAAAATGCAAAGGCGAGAATAAAAAATTTCTCAGAGGTAATACTCGGCTATGATGAAAATTCTGCTGTCAAAGAAGCTTCAAGATGCCTGCAGTGCAAAAACGCAACATGCGTTGAAGGTTGTCCTGTAGGAATAAATATTCCAGGATTTATTAAAGCTATAAAGGAAAAAAAGATTGAAAAAGCAATAGGGATAATAAAAAAGAAAAACAGCCTCCCGGGAGTTTGCGGAAGGGTTTGCCCGCAGGAAACGCAGTGTGAAAAAACATGCATTCTTTCAAATAAAAAAGAGCCGATTGCAATTGGCAAGCTTGAAAGGTTTGCCGCTGACAATGAAGAAGAAAAACCTGTGCCAAAGATTGATAAAAACAAAAAAACCATTGCTGTGGTTGGCTCAGGACCTGCATCCCTGACATGCGCTGCAGAGATGGCGCTTAACGGCTATAATGTCACAATTCTCGAAGCTCTTCACAAAACTGGCGGAGTATTAAGGTATGGCATACCTCCTTTCAGGCTCCCTAGAAAAGTGCTTGACAAAGAAATAAATTATATCCAAGGATTGGGAGTTTCAACCAAAATTGACTGTGTTGTTGGAAGGACGATAAAGCTTGAAGAGCTGTCTGAAAAATATGATGCTGTTTTTGTAGGCACAGGAGCGGACCTGCCAAAATTCATGGGAATTCCTGGAGAGGATCTTGGA
>CAZLVM010000066.1:0-5214 GCA_964562875.1 uncultured Methanosarcinales archaeon
AACGAAGTGAGCAAGATGCCAAAAATATTATTTTTGAGCAGCTCCGTCGGAGAACTAACTTTAGTTGGTGCCAGGAAATGTGAAGCATTTACTGAGAATGTCAGCAATTTAAAGAACATTCAGAATTTTGAGTGCACTGGCTGAGCAAAGCGAATTTTTGTGCAAAGCCTTACATTCTCTCAAGAATATCAGCAACTTCATTTATTACTATGTCAGGCGTTGATGCCCCTGCTGTAAGCCCGACAGTTTCAACTCCTTTAAAGTCATCAGAATTTATTTCAGATGCATCTGCAACAAGGTAAGTGTTTGGGTTAACCATTCTTGAGACTTTTGCAAGCTCGACAGTGTTATTGCTCTGCTGACCATGAAGCCCGCCTCCAACAACAACCATTGCATCAACCCTTTCAGCAAGGTCTTTTGCAGCCATCTGCCTGTTATGGGTTGCATTGCAGATATCTCCCACAATTCTAATAGATTGTGTAACTGGCTCAAGCTTTCTTTTTATTGCGCTGAACTCGTCCCTGTTAAATGTTGTTTGGGGAACAAGGGCAATCTTCCCATAAATCCCTTCAGGAATATCTCCTGAGCAGGTTATTCTGTAGACTCCTTCTCCAAATCTGCTTAGCTTTGCAATTATTTCAGGATGGGTTCTTCCATTATTTTGCCTTTCTTCAACAACCCACAAAGCATACCCCTGTTCTTTCATCTCCTGAGCTTCCCGGTACTGCCTAACTATGTTTGAGCAAGTCGCATCAAGCACCCTTACTCTGCCTTTGCCTTCCAGCTCCCTCAGCCATTCTCTCTGGTCGCTGGGAATGCCATGAGCTCTTATTATAACAGAACCAATCGGTCCTTTTTTTGCCTGAAGCTCTTCAAATGTCACAGAATGAATACCTCTTTGTTCAAGTGTGTCAACTACTCTTTTGTTGTGCACAATAGGGCCCAAAGTGTATGCAGGGGGCTTTACTTTTGACGCAATATTCACTGCGTGCCTCACTCCTTCGCAAAATCCGCTATAGTCCGCATATTCGATTTTCATATAGAGAAATCAAAAATTAAGCAATATAAAAAGCTTGCTGGCGTTAAGTTTTTAAAAGAGAGGGATATTCTTCAATCGGAGGCAAATAGAATGACCCAACTGCCTTTTGAGAAACTCAAGAGAGACATAATTGTAAAAAGGAAATCAAAGACAGACCCAAAGTTTGGCTCTGCTCCTATTGAGCGTTCTGTAGATAATTTGATTACATACGGCATAATTAATCTAAATAAGCCTAAAGGCCCTACTTCCCATCAGGCAAGCGCATATGTGCAGAAAATACTTAAGATAAATAAGTCAGGCCATTCAGGAACATTGGATCCAAAAGTAACAGGGGTTTTGCCTGTCGCATTGGGAAGAGGCACAAGAATTGTTCAGGCTTTGCTAAAAGCAGGCAAAGAATATATTTGCATAATGCATTTGCACAAGGAAGTAAAGGAAGAGGATTTGAAAAATGCAATAGAATCATTCAGGGGAGAGATAAGGCAGACCCCTCCATTAAGGTCAAGCGTAAAAAGGCAGGAAAGAACCAGGAGCATTTATTACTTTGACATTATAGAAATAGACGGCCCTGATATTCTTTTCAGAGTCGGATGCGAGGCGGGAACCTACATAAGAAAACTTTGCCATGACTTGGGGCAAAAACTGGGTGTTGGAGCGCATATGGCAGAGCTTATCAGAACAAAAGCAGGTCCGTTCGACGCTTCCAATATGTTTACTCTGCAGGATCTTGCAGATGCATTTTGGTTCTACAAGGAAGAAAAGAATGAAAAGTTCATAAGAAAAGTAATAAGGCCGGTTGAGGATGCAACAGCCCATCTTGCAAAGGTATGGGTTTTGGATTCAACTGTAGGTACATTGTGCCATGGCGCTGATCTGAAGATTCCAGGGATTTCTATGATAAACTCAAGGATTGAAGAAGGAGGAATAGTGGCGATGATGACCCTTAAGCAGGAGCTTGTAGCTTTGGGCATTGCAAAGATGACCTCAAGGCAGATTGAGAAATCTGACAAAGGAATAGCTGTAAAGACCGACAAAGTATTCATGGAGCCGGGCACATATCCCAAAATTTCTAAAGTTGCTTAGCTAACTCTACATTTTCTGAATGAGAATGGTGCAAATCACCCAAAGCCAGCCCTATAATAAACATAAAGAAGATTATTCCAAAAGTAAGAAGACTTCCTCCAAATGTCATAACCCCAACTTGAGCGCTTGCAAAGTAAAACAATGAATTTTGCGTGAAGACATAAGCTCCCAATGCAAAGAAAAGTGAAATCAGAAACCCTATGAAAATAAGAACTGCAAACCATGTTTTCTTTCTTTTTTTGCCAGGCAAAAAGAAGCCTACCAGAATACCTAAAATAAAAGCTCCAAGAATAACAATCAACGCTGCGCTTACAAGGCTTACCATGCAACTAATCCTAAAGAACAGAGTTTAAAAACTTTTCCAAGTATTCAATGCACAATATCCCCAACTACCTGCCCTGCAAAAAAAGAGACTGCAGCCCCAACTCTCCTGAAATTTCTCGCCCTGATTGCATGCTCATCTTGAGGCATATTTGCGTATAATGATCTGGCATGGGCATTCATCACCCTTGTGCGAAGATAGCTGCTGCAGAAGCATGTGAATTCTGCAAGGCTATGGAAAGTATTTCTGAACACATTGTCAATTACGCTGTCGTCAAGGCTTGCAACAGGGGCAGTCCCTGCAGCTTTAGCCAGCATACCAATAAACATAAGCTCTTTTTTGCGCGCATCAAAAATAGGGTCCATTGTTTTTAGGACATTTGTCTCTTCTTCTCCCCCTCCAATAAGTGTTTGTTCCAAATACCCTTCAAACCTGCTGTAATGATTGGAGAAATACCCACTGGAGGCATAGCCTTGGTTGAATAGCCAGGTTCTCAGCGGGAAAGTTCTTGCAAAATCACCCTGCAGAGCTTCCATTTCCTGCTCTGGCAAGCCCTTTGCTTCCCGGGTTATTAATTCCAAAACCTTCTTTGCAATAGTGCCGGTGTAAACTAAATCAACTCTTCTAGAATACCACTCGTCGAGTGCGCTCACTGCTTCAGCGCTTCTGTTGTCTCCACTCATTGACAAACTTTATGAAAGAAGTAGTATATAAATTTTTACTATATTGGTTATTTGTCATCTACTGTAAAAAGCCTTGAGTCATGCACGTCAAAGATACCTATTCTTGCTCCTGCATCAAGCCATCCATGGGCATAATTTAATGCAGCAAACGCATTTACAAAATCATCCTTTTCAAAGAAATGTTTTGCATCGCTCACATACCTTTCTATCATGTCAATAAAGTCTTCTCTTTCCTTTTCAAGGCTTGTCCTGTTGCCGCTTTTCTTGGCCATGTCCAGAGCTTCTTCAGTAATAGAAAAATACTTTACAACCTTTTCATTTGTTATTTCTTTCATAAGCACATATTGCAGAAAGTAATATTTAAAGATTGTCTATTTCAGGACTTTGCACAAATAACGCCAGTGCACTTAAGGCAAAATTCAAGGCATAAATCATGCCAGCTGACAAGAGGATTGTCTTCGAACAAAGTGAGCAAGATGCCAAAAATATTATTTTTGAGCAGCTCCGTCGGAGAACCAACTTTAGTTGGTGCTAGGAAATGCGAAGCATTTACTAAGCATGTCAGCACTCAAAAGAAAAATTAGGAATTTTGAGTGCACTGGCTGAGCAAAGCGAATTTTTGTGCAAAGCCCTATTTCAGGACCTTACCGGTTTCCATGCACCAAAGATACAAGTCTAGTTCAGAAAGGGTAAGATTTGTTTTCTTTGCAAGCTTTGAAAGGGTTTCTTCAATCTCAAGATAGCTGTTTCTTGTCATTGTTTTTGGGCGCTCAGCAAGCCCATTGTCAGCAAGAATGTCTACAATGTGGAAATCAACTATTGCAAGGTCATCATATCCTATGTTTCTCAGAAAATGGCTGGATTCTTTCATCCCAAGCCCTTTGATGTTGCTTGCCAGCCAATCTCTCGCATCATAGGATGTTTTGGACTGGATTATTTTTTTAATGGTGTTTTTGTATTTTTGCGCTTCTGCTATGTATCCTGCACGTTTGTTATGAAAACGGCAACCATATTGTTGCAGCTTTTTTTGTAATTTGGTTCGGTTAAGATTAAGAAATCCATCACCCACTTTTTCATGAACTTTAATGCACTGTTCAGCAGTTGAGTTTGCTGTAAGTATGCAGAAGCACAATTCCTTGAAGATTTCATTGGATGATTTCTTGCCTGCAGTCTTGAACTCTTTTATTCTTGAATCTACCTGCTTCTTTACTTTGCTCTTTCTTAGCTCCTTTAAAGAATCAACAAGCTTTTTCATGCCTTCCACAGGCCGTGGACACTGCAGTACTCCCTTACAACTACATTGTCTGAGGTGGTTGGGAATTCTGCCTCCGGCGCTTCTCCTGGTTTCAGGCTTTTCCTGTAAACCATATTCCCGTCTATCACCTCTATGAATGTTATGAAATGAGCCTCTTCCATTGGGTGCTGCACAGACCCTACTTTTACCTTTATGCCGTTTTCTGTCTTTTCAACAACAGGCACGTGCTTTTCTTTGCCCTCATCTGAAGTCTTTTCCTCTATCTTTTCAGCATCTCCGCAGTCTCCGCACTTTGAGTCTCCGCAGTAAACTGCTTCAACAACAGTATTGCACTTTTTGCACTTCATAATTGTGTTTTCAGCCATTTTTTATTCCCCCTTTGAATGTTCAACATAATATCTGAACGCAGAAAGGCTTGCAATGCATCCCTGTCCTGCAGCAGCTATAATCTGCTTGTAGGGTATGCTTGATATATCGCCTGCTGCAAATATCCCAGGAATATTGGTTTCTGCCTTGGCATTGACTTCTATTTCTTTCCATTTGTCAAGCTTTATTTTCTTTTTTCCTTCTGAAACAGGGATAGAAACAGGAACCCATCCAATTTCTATGAAGACTCCTTCAACATCAAGTATTTTATCGCCTTCCTTTGTTTTTACCTTTAGCTTGTTTGCAAATTTATCCCCTAAAATCTCTTTTGTTTCTGTATTGTTCATTATTTTAATCTTGTCGGACTTCTTGACTTTCTCTATCAGTACTTTGTCCCCTGTAAGCTTTTCTGTCAAATTAATGAGGTAAACCTTTTTTGCTATCGCATTAAGCTGCAGCGCAGATT
>CAZLVM010000067.1:0-5149 GCA_964562875.1 uncultured Methanosarcinales archaeon
ATATTCAGAATGTTGTTGTTACAGATGATGAAGGACATTTTTCCATAACAGTAGGGCTTAACAGGGATAATTCAATTACTGCTGCAGAAGAAACAGATGACATGAAAAGAGGGCAGGCCTGGAAAAATGACATACGAATTGTAGCTTATGATTTTGCAGGGCTTGAAAGCGAAGCTGTTGAAGAAACAATATACTATGCAATGTGCGGAGGAGGAGACTATGGGTGGAATGTTGACATAGGGGGCATAAGCCCTGGAAGCGCTTTCGGCTCTGACGCATTGACACCAAACGTGCTTAATCCAAGGCTTCTTGAGGAAGGGTTTGAAATAATATCATTCCCTGTAAATCTTACATACAAAGGTGTTGGAACTCCAACAATAAAAGGCCAGCCAAGATTTGTTCCTTTCCTTCCAAATGTGGCAGAGGAGGATGAATGGGACAATGACTGGGTTACTGTGAATTCATTCTGGAGTCAGGATTTAAGGCAGGGGTATGTAAGGCAGGGGTATGTTCAGCTTCAGCTAAATCCAGTTCTTGATGAGGATGAAAATGTAATTGATCATAGATTGGATGCTTGCGGGCTTGGAGGCTTTGGCTGTTTTAAAGGAAATTTCATGTTTGAAATTGACTATACAACTGAAAGGCCGGGAAGTCCGTCGCCAATACCTGGACAGTATCCAGGAGGAGTCACTGTTGAAACCAAGACACAGAAAAATTGCGTGACTGTGAAAATACCTATTGATGCAGAACTTTTTGGAGCAGGGGACATACCGGAAGATCTTCTTAATGATACTATAAACTTATTTGATGACATAATAGAACAAATTGATTATGTGCTGGAACCTCTTCAGCAAATATATGAAATCGTTATTGTGCTTTGCGTGCTTTCAGTTGTAAGAGGTTTTATCACAGGCATAAGTGAGAATCTTGCATGCGGTTCAAACATAATAAGCCAGCTTAGCGGAAGCGGCGGGAGTTTTGATGTTAAGGTTGCAAATGGAGGAATGTGCAAGGAAGTCTATCCGGGAACTGATGATGAAAGCAAAGAAAAGCAGGAAAATTGCATGAAATGCCAGGATGCCTTGGACAGCAAATATTCTTCCACAAAATCCCAAAAAAGCATATGCGACAGGGTAAACTGCCCGAGCGCGCCAACACTGCAGAAATTCATAAAAGATTCAAAGAAGATTGTTAAGAAAACATTCAAAACTGCAGGAGCTGATCAAATTGTAGGGGAGAAAGGGACAAGCTGTGCTGCTTTAAATACAAATTTTGAAACAGTTAAGGACATATATGAAGATTACAAGGAGAATAAGAAGGAAGAGGCAGGAGCAAAAGAAAAAAGCGGTGATGAAAGGTGCGTATACACTCACACAGCTGATGCTGAATGCTGCGGTCAGGAATACATGGATGAGTGGGGCTCTGCATGCGGAATGGGTGGAGCGGAATCAATGTTCAGCGAAATAAAGGAATCACTATGCCTTTCAGCAAAAGCATACAACAAAGGAACAAATATTGAAACAGAAGCAGGCAAGGTTACATGCGGAGGGAGTTTTAATGCTGTTGCAGGATTCTGCCAGCCAGACGGCAATGCATCATACGATTTTGTAAATTCAAGAGTTGCAATTAAGAAAGAAGGGCGGGCAAGCACCCCAAAACAGGACAATATTTACTTTATGATAGAACCTGCAACTGAACAGGCACACGAGGCAGGAAGGAGCAATGATTTCAAGGTAAGAATGTGCTACATGGCAGAGAACTTTGCTGTTAGCTCATCAACTCCATCAAGTGCAGGAGCTAGAGGATACAGGATTAGCCAGGATCTTGACTGTGTTTCAGAAGGAAGTGGATGGGAAGTAACTTCAGATTTCCAGGGGATGCTTCCAAATGCTAATTCTGAAAGTCAAACAACAGAGGTTGACTGTTCAGTGCTTAAAGGAAACTCAAAGATGGCAACCCTGTTTACTGAATATGCTTCAGGAGCATGGGCAGACAGGTTTGAGGCAGTCTGCGGGGAAATAAAGGAAAAAATAGGCGGAACCGGCGGAGATTACATTGTATGGCCATCATCAACATTTTTCAGAAGCGTGCAGTGCGTATGTATTGGAGGGGTTGTATCATCACTAATACAGTTCAAGCAGATTTTAACAGCAATAAAAGGATGCTTTGAATCAGCTTTGCTTACAGGAAGCTGGCAGTCAGGCACATGCGAAGCAGTGCTAAGCACATATATTTGCGATTTCATAAGCGACCTTTTGAGATGCTTTTCAAAGAGATATTCAGGCGGCGGAGGAAGGGCTGGAACAGGAGGAATAGGCAACTTCTTCAGTGCAATGTCATCTGCCGGAGCAGGTGTAATGGAGGAGTCAAGTGGAAGATACGGAGATTCTCCAATGTGGCAGACAATATTTACAGAAGGCAAGCTTGCTCAGTCAGTCTGCATGTTTGCATTTACAGGCACATGGGACCTTGACATAGGAGCTCTTGTTGATTCAGGAGAGCTTTTGCCTGATGTTGAGACACAGGTATGGTTCCCTGTTTGCAAGAGAAGGTTTGTAAGCGCAGACCCAATTTCAGGAAATGCAAAATGGACATATGACCTTGCAATTTCAGTTTTCCCAGGCTCAACAGTAAACTACAGAACATATCTCAAATGTTCAGAAGGGTATATTTGTGATACTGCAGAAGGATATTCTTCAGGAGAATGCGACTGCAACAGGATGCCTGCGACATTTAATCAAAGAGAATATCCAGTAGCTGCGCTTACAGGAAGCGCTGAAAGGTTTGAAACTATAGATACAGAAGAGATATTTGTTGTTGAAGGCTCTCCAGTAAGGTATGACAAGGCGATTTTTGAATACACCAGAACATCTGCAGAAGGCCAAACTGTAACAGAAACAAAAGAATGCGACATAACACAGGACAGTGTTGTTCCGCCGGCATACTGCTCATTTACAATACCTTCAGGATTCAGGTGCGGGCTCGGGCTTTCTACAGACCATTATGCATACTTTAACACAATGTCAGCTCCAACTCCATTATATCCAACAAATGTAAAAGCATACAAGATTGGGGACCAAATAGAATTTGATGTAAATGTTGTTCAGCAGATTCCAACCAATCCAACATGCACAGGTCTGCACTGCGAGCACACAAAATATTTCACATATGAACTGAGAAATTCAAAAGGGCATGTGTTTGAGAGCGCTCTGCCACAGCCTCTTTCAACATCAGGTGAGCATAGATTCACAGTTAATCTTGGGACAAGGCTTGCCGAGGAGCATTTTGCTCAATCAGGCACAGCAACAGCAGGAGGATTCCCTGCAGGATTTTCAACTACAGCATGCAATATAGGATTGTCAGAAGTGGCTTTGCCAACAAGCTTTAGGACAAGTACGACAAGTACTATACCCTCATTAGGTCGTGTAGATTTGATATTGGTATTTAATAGAACAAAATGGGAAGTATTTGAATGGGCAAGCGGAGCATGCGGAAGCCTTCAGAGAGGTGCTTCTAAACTTTCAGGGGATATAGCCAGCGGTCAGAAATATTTTGATGTTAATGGAATAAATCTTTTCTTTAAAAATAATGCGTTTACATCATCTCCTGCAGAATACTTTATACAGTATAATCCTTCAGCAGCTTCAGCAGGCACAGCAAGCAGCTCATCTTCAGTTGATGCAATCTGCAACCAGCACAAAACTATTGACAAAGCCCAGACATGGACTGCAAATTTCACCATATGGGATGCATGGAAACAAGGCGGAGTTTGGAGCAAGTCAGACCAAAAAACAATTTATCAGGGAGCACCGCAGGAAAAATCAGTTACTTTCCCAGTTGTGTGCGCTGATGTGCTTCAGATGGCTGCGGGCCAAGCACAGGCAGGGTTCTGCCCTACTAGCGGCAATGCATTGCTCACAGTACCATGCTGGTGTTCTGCAACCGTGAGAGGCAATGCACAGACAAATCCAACAACCACACTTTATGACTGCGGACCTACAAATCAGGTAAATCCTAATAAGAATTACTGCATAAACAACCAATGCATGAACCAGAGTGATTGTGCTCAATACACTCCAATAGCAGGCATATGCCCGTCTGGCATAACTCCTGTATGCATTGCACTTCTCGGATGCTCAATGGCTGCGACACAGGGAGGTGGGGCGCCGACAGGAACTCCTGCTCAAGGGCAAGTCAGCATTACAGCATTAACGACAGGTGCTGATATAGGGACAATAGCTTATGTAGATGGAGATTCTGTTTATACAATGGCGCCTTTGGGTACAAAAAGGGAAAAGCATGAATTCAAGCTTAAGTATGGTGAGCCGGTTTCAAATGATAAGGTTGTTGTGCTTTCAGTAGCGGGACAAGATGTTGTTTATGACCCTTCAAATGTTCAGAACTCTGCATTTGAGCCTTACAGCTTTAAAATAGTAAGGTATGAACTGTCGAAGGTGTCAGGGGAATCAAGAACTGCTTATGATTCTACAGTCCCAACAATTTATTTGAACCATAATCAGGATGATCTTTCAGAAATTTCAGGGCAGATAAAAGTTTATAAAAAAGTGGGGGGCGGGCTTAGCGCTACACCTGAATCTACAAAAAATATTAAGTTTGTTAACAGGCTGTTTTTGCTTTTCTATTCAACCCCTACCTGCCTTAGCGTTGATACAACCTGCAAGAATACATATAATCTTTTGAGTTCGGCACTTGGGAGTGCGACTATGGGATTTTCGCACAAAAGCAGCGCCCCTTATAGTGATGACTATTTGTTTACTAATTTATGTTCGGGTGCAGTTCCATGCTTGCTTTCAAGAGGCAAGAAGATTACAGCAGAACAGTTTATTTCAGGGGAAGGCGGTTTAGAACTTTTTCAATTGAGAGATAATACTGTGCCAGGGTGGGATTTAATTAATGCAAAAGTTCCCGGGGGAAATTTTGATTTCACTCCTGGACATCACTACAATTTGGTTATCTGCCCTACTATTTTTTACGCAGACCCAAGCATCGAATTTACCAAGCCGGCGGATGCATGGACAAATGAGAAATGGGACACAGCCCCTAGGGGGAATGTGGACAGCCCCTGTGCAACATATTCTTTCCTTGCTAACCCATCCAAGACAGCCTCTTATACAGTGGGGGTGAAACT
>CAZLVM010000068.1:0-5105 GCA_964562875.1 uncultured Methanosarcinales archaeon
CGGATGGGCGCAGGCATTGTTCCTTGTGATGATGGAAGAATAAAATGGTATCTGACGATGTTAAGAGCATAATTAGACTGCAGAAAAAATGCATGTCAGCAGGCAAGCCTGTTTTCAGAAAAGAGCAGGGCGGCAAAGGATACTGCGGTTTAGTTAATAGCATTCTAGCAGGGGATATTCAAGAAACTGCCCCAAAAGGCGGATGCGGAGAAATGTTCCCATGGAAAAGAGCCTATGTTGGCGAGGATGGAATTTGCCCTGAATGCTTTTACGGAAGAGAAATAAAAGGAGACTATCATACCCATACAGCTTTTTCAGACGGAAGAGGAACTCCAAAGCAGAACATAGAGGCAGCAATCAAGGAAGAAATAGATTCAAAAGAGCTTCCTGCAGATGCATCAGAAGCAAGGAAAAAAATAAGGGAAATTGCGAGAGGGTTTGATGAAATTGCAATAACAGACCACGCGCTTTCGTATAAAACACCTCTTGTTGCAGGAGTTAACATTTCAAAAAAAGAAGAAACAGGAGAAAGGATTATTTCCCTTCACCAGTATATTGAAGAACTCCAAGGGCTAAAGGAAAAGTATGACGGAAGAATAAGGGTTCTTGCAGGAGTTGAGATTGAAGCAACCTTGCAAAAAAACCCTTGGCTGGACTATGTTGATACAAAATCGCTTGGACAGCTTGATTTCATGCTCTTTGAGCATCCAGAGCTTTCAAGCTTTGAAAGAATGGCCCGCATTGCAGGAGAAGCAGGAATACCTGCAGGGCTTGCGCATCCTCATATGAAAAAAATATTTGCAGGAGTTTCCCCTCAAGATGCAGCAATGCTTATTGCAGGCGCAGGGCTTTTTATGGAGCTTCACCCGCTGGTTGTCATCCCTGATGAATACCTGGTTGCGCTAAGGGATGCAGGAGTAAAGTTCTCAACAGGCTCAGACGCGCATGGACCTGGAAGCGTAGGGAGCAGTGTAGGTGCAAACATTGAAAAAGCGAGGCAATATACTCTTGAAATGATGAGGTTTTAAAAAAAATGGAACTAAAAACAGAAGATGTTGAAACAATGGTAGGATGCAAGGCTGCTTCAATTTTGGTCGGCATTGTTGAGGACAAAATTTTAGAAGCAGTTGACTTGGGCATTCCAGTGAATCCTGATCTGTATTTAAGACGGGGTAAGCTTATAGCATACCTCCGAGAGACAGTTGCAGCAATTGAGGAAGAGAAGCTCGCTAAAATTATTAAACCTGCGATGCTCCCAGAATAGCAGCATCCTTTAACTCGGATTTTACTATTTTTATTTTTTTGAATGAGAGCGGATAGATTAATTTCTTTAATTCTTTCATCATTGAAGGCTTGAATAAATCAAAAGCATTGCTTATGCCCCCTCCAAGAATTATTATTTCAGGGTCTACAGTGTTTATTACAATATTTAGCATTACAGCAACATTCTTTCCAAACTCTTCATATATTTTCTTTGATTTCTTATCGCCTTTTCTTGCAGACTCTTCTATATTTTTAGGGTTTCCCCTGAAAAAATGCGATGAGCAAAAACTCTCCAATGTTTTATTTTTATAGGGGATAATCCCAAGTTCTCCTGCAGAAGATGAGTTGCCATTTACAATATCCTTGTTTATTACAGTCCCCATGCCCAGGCCTGTGCCCAAAATAATCCCAACAACAGTGTGATACTTTTTTCCAGCGCCAAACAAAGCTTCGCCAAGAGCAAAGCAGTTTGCATCGTTGTTCAAATAGCATTTGACATGAAATTCTCTCTCCAGATTCTCCCTTAGCGGAACATTTTTCCAGCCAGGAAGGTTTGTTGGGCCTAAAATCAATCCCTTTTCAATATCCATCGGCGCCGGAGCCCCAATGCTTATTGATTTTATTGAAGGATTCCACAATGACTTAATTGTCTTTACAAGATTATTGTATGAAACATTAAACCCTTTTTTGGATTCTGCAGAAATCTTAATCTTTGCCTTTACCTTCCGGTTTGAAACAAGAGCAACCCTTATGTTTGTTCCCCCCATATCAATTGCTATTTTAGCCATAAATCTCACCAATCAGTTCTATAAACATTGCAGAGCTCCATGCCTGGCCCCAGCAGCCTTCGCTTTTCAGTTCTGTTGCAGAGCTGACTTCTGATGAATACCCAGTATATCCCATGTAAAGCATTTCCTGCACTGAAGCTGCAATGATTTTGCTTATGTATTTCCAGTACTTCTTCCTGTCAAGCCTGTAAAGCACGATTGCAGCAAGATTGTTTATCCAAAACCATGAGTCTCCCCTGTGATAGCTTCTCAAATCCTGGCCAGTATGCGCAGACAGGTAAAGCGGATGCGACTTGTCTATTGTGGACAAGCCGCCCCACTTTAACCAAAGCTTAGGAAGCATGCTGTCAAAAACTGTGTTCCACTCTTTTTTTGTCAAAAGCTCAGGATAGACATAAGCTGCAATGAAAACATTCGGCCTTATGATAAAATTGTCCAAGCCGTCTGCAAGAATCTTCTTGTTGAACATATCCGCCCTTACAGCAGCCTTTAATTCTGTTTCGTAGAGATCTTCCTTGCCAATTTTTCTTAGAAGCCTGAACATTGCAAGAGTCAATGCCTGTATCTCAATCAATGCTCCTTCCCTTGAGTCGCTCTCAAAAGAAGTATCCATCCAGGTTTCATTTTTACCGCTGATTACAAGCCCTTCCTTTGTCTTGTACTTGATTATTGTGGAAAGTATTATGTTAAGCCTGTCTACAAGATGTTCCATTTCCTTCCTGCTGATGTATTTTTTCAAAAGCCCCTTATGCTGAAGGATTTCAATAAAATCTTCAAACCTTTTGAAAAGCCAGCCGATTGCGTCAGCTGACTTAAGGTCTGGGTCAGGAAACCTGTTCAGAAGGCTTGCGTCATGGGAGATTATGTCAAGATGCCTGAAAAGCATTTTTTTCACAAGAGCATATTCCCCAATTTCCATTAATCCCTTTGCTGAAATTAGTTCGTCTCTTGCCCAGAACTGGAAAAACCAAGGCAGGCCTGCAATAACACCCTCATCCCCTATAACCAAAGAATCCAAAGCATTCATTGCGCACTGGTATGCAACAGAAAGCTCTTCATTCTTAATATGTTTTTTGTGGATTACAGATGAAACATGCTTTTCCTTTTCCCTCTTCAGGCGTTCAAGATTCCTAAGAGTGTATTTTGCTTCCTTGATTGCTGTGTTTTTATTTATTGCAGCTGCAAAAACAACTTTGTTTGACCTTATTTTGCATGCATTGAAAATATACCTCTCATAAGGCTTTGAACTTCTCTGCTCATCAAGCGGATAAAACCTTTTTTCCCAGCAGCTCATAGGCTGGTATTCCATATCCGAAGAACAAATTGCCATGCAAAAACTGTACTCATCGCCTTTTGGCTCTTTTTCCTCGTTTTCCTTTGAGAACTTTATGATTATGCACTTTGATTCTTTGTCAATCTCATACTTTCTTCCCCACTCCCTGTCATCATAAGACTTTTTGAAATCAAGCAAAAGCTCAAACTCCTCTTTTTCGCTAAGCTCATAAGCAAGAGCGTTATGGTTAAGAGGCATAAAAAATTCTTCCTTAAGAGTTCCCCTTTCCCTTGAAACCTTCCAGAGCTCGTTTGTTATTTTTGTTACAGGCCTGTTTATCCTAATGCTTTCTATCGCCTTGAAAAAATCCTTTTCCAGCCTGAAAAAAACACCCTCAAACCTTGACCTTGGCTCGTTTGACATCGCAACGTAGCCTCCGTCCCTATTTGTTAACATAAATGATGCATCATCAACATCCTTGCCTGCCTTTTCCTTGTTGGGCTTTTCAACTACCTTCATTTTTCCCCTCTGTAGAATTTCGCAGCATCTTCCGGAGGAACTCCGTTGATTACATCTCCTGAGCCAATCTCAAACCCTGCCCACACAGCAATCCTCGGCTGGATTTCAATGTGAAAATGCAAATCCTTTCCGATAGGCGCGTGATGCAAAGCATAATTGAATGCGCAGCCAAGCTTTTTCAGCTTTTTCAGGATAAGCTTCATTATTTCAGCAAGACTTTTCATGTCTTTTACATCACCTAAAGTCCTGATGTGCTCTTTTGGGAAAACCCATATTTCATAATTAAATCTTGAAGCGTAAGGAGCAAATGCAACAAAATCATTGTTTTCAAAGCATCTTCTGTCGCTCTCCTTTTCTATCTTGATTATATCACAGTAAGGACAGCTTTCAAATTTCTTTGAAGCTTCCACTTCATCCCTTATTTCTTTTGGAATGTGGTTAAGGGCTACTATCTGCGAATGAGAATGCACAATTGAAGTTCCTGCTTTTGCGCCGTGATTCTTGAAAACACACACATATTCAATTGACGGCTTTTTTTCAAGATTGGTTATTAGATTCTGATAGTTTTCAAAAAGCTCCTGTATTTCTGATACTTTAAGATCATAAATCTGCTTTGCAGTGTTTGTCTCAACAAGAACCTGGTGATAGCCGTAGTTTGCAGAAAAAGTAAAAAAAGTATTGTCAGTTCTTATTTTATCCTGGCCTTCAGGCTCCAAAGCAGGGAACTTGTTGTCAAACCAGCGCATATTCCACTTTTTGGGGGTTCCAGTCCTGCCTATCTCAGGAGGAGTCATCTCTTCAAATCCAGGGGCAAAGAAGTCTGTCTTCTGCTTTTCCTCTTTCTCCTTAATCTGATGAGGTCTTTTTGTTCTAACACTGGATATGACTACCCAACGGTCTAGAACGTAGTCCTTCCTAAGCTCTCCCAAACTATCACCCCTTTTAGTATATGATTTTGAGATTTTGGTATTTAAATGTTTCTCTTTGAATGCCATTGCTGCGCTTTGTAATAAAATAGTTCTAAGCCGATACTGCGCTGCGTGTTGTAGTGGTTTCTTTTTCTGAGCTATTGCCACGCTTCGTGATGAAACATTTCCGAGCCAATGCTGCGCTGCGTGTTGCTTGTTTTATTGATTCTAAAAAGGAGTCCCACGCAGAAATGAATGTTTTGATTGAGTACTTCGCTAGGCAGCATTGACTATCTTTATGGTGGCAATAGCTTTTCAGTATTTGGCAGCATTGGCTCTTCTTAGTTTGGTGGC
>CAZLVM010000069.1:0-1088 GCA_964562875.1 uncultured Methanosarcinales archaeon
ACAACAATTGTAAGCAAGAAAGGCGTTGTCAAAATTCATACAAATAATAAAATGGCAAAAGTCATAATTGATGCAATCAATACTGGAGAAAAACTAAGAATTCTATCTTCTTAAGCTGCTTCAATTAATTCTGGTTTTTTAGGATTAGGATTTACTACGGCTGAATCCTCTTCTTCCCTTTTTACTCTTGCGCTTCTCATGACATGGCCTTCTTTCAAATGAACAACCTTACCGTTGACCATTACCACATCAAGGCCTGGCTCGACAAGCGAAACTTCCATTGCAGAAAAGTAAATAGGGTTAACAAATCCACCCTCATAGGTTATGCCTGCAACATTGTAAACATCCTTCACAGTTGCCAGTTCAGGATGCCTATCCTGAACCCGAGTAAGGTCAATATCCGCATTATGGCCTACGCCAAAAATAAACCCGTCAGGAGTCATTAGAATTGTGCAATGATGAAAGTCTTCATTTGTTCCTGTAAAGCCAACAACCTCATCTATGAACCTGCCTGTTGCTTCAGGACCGTCCTTTGAAAAACTTGGAATTGACTCAAGCCCCCTGTATGTGCAAGGCAGCTGGTCAAATTCAAGAGGCGTCTCCCTTGAAGGGTGCCAGTACCTATCGCAGGTTGTGGGCTGACCAATCACAAAAACAACTTCAGAATCCCTTGGCTTTCTTTTCCCAATTTCCCCAGCTATAACATAAAGCGAATCAACAAGCTCGTTCCTGTCCCTATAAGGTCCAAGTTCTGATGGTCTTGTTTCTGGGTTTTCCATGTTTAGGCAGCTTTGGGAATAAAGTCAAACCTGTAAAGGCTATCCTCCTTTTTTTTGTGGATTATTGAATGGTACATTCTTGAAACATAAGTCTTCTCAAGAAGATTGCCGAGAACTTTCTCTCTAAGAAATGTGTACTCTGTTTCCCTATTTGACAGAACATTAGTCATATCTGGTTTGTCTCCCTCAAAAACCCAATCTGTCTGGTTTACTTCATAGTTCATGACTTTAGTAAGAAAGTCTTTTTTAGTAAGTTTTACTGTAGCGTGTGTCTCAGAAGCAGATTCCTTACCTTCTGAGTGACTTGAT
>CAZLVM010000069.1:1098-5091 GCA_964562875.1 uncultured Methanosarcinales archaeon
GTCTCCCTCAAAAACCACTAGTATACTAATATCTATACTAATGCTATTTAGAGTATATAAGCTTTTGTGTTTTTTAGTATACAATAGAAAAGATTAAAAAGAAGAGCAGCTCAAATCAATTTATGCTAGACATTAAATTTATCAGGGAAAACTCCTCTTTGATAAAAAAAGATTTGCAAAAAAGAGGGGACAAGGAAAAAGAAGGATGGGTAGATGATATTCTAAAGAAAGACGAAGAATACAGGAAGCTCCTGCAGGAAAACGAAAAGCTAAGGTGCAGGAGAAATGAGATTTCTGCTGAAATAAACAAGGCAAAAAAAGAAAAAAATGACATAAAGAAATTAGTTCAGGAAGCAAAAGATTTGCCTGGGAAAATAAGCAAGAGCCAGGAAAAAATCAAAAACCTGAAAGAAAAAATAAGAGAATACCAACTAAGGATTCCAAATATACTTCATGAGTCAGTGCCAAAGGGAAAAGACAGCTCCGAAAACAAGGAAATAAGGAAGGTTGGCAAAGTTCCAAAATTCAGCTTTGAGCTTAAGAACCACGGCCAGCTTGCAGAAGAGCTTGGAATGGCTGACTTCAAAAGAGCAACAAAGATTACAGGCGCAGGATTCTATTATCTTAAAGGAGATTTGGCTTTGCTTGATTTGGCACTGCAAAGATTTGCAATTGACTCTTTGCTAAAAAAAGGATTTACGCTTGTTGAGGTCCCTATGATGATGAACAGAACAGCCTATGAAGGTGTTACTGATTTGGCTGACTTTGAAAACGTCATGTACAAAATACAGGATGAGGACCTTTACATGATTGCAACTTCAGAACACCCAATGGTGTCAATGTACATGAATGAAATTCTTGAGAAAAAGATCCTGCCTCTAAAGATGTGCGGGATAAGCTCCTGTTTTAGGAAGGAGATAGGAAGCCATGGCGTAGATACCAGGGGAATATTCAGGATACATCAGTTTAACAAGATTGAGCAGGTAGTAATCTGCGAACCAAAAGACTCGTGGAAAATACACGAGGAAATACAAAAGAACTCTGAAGAGATGTTCAAGCAGCTAGGAATACCTTTCAGAGTTGTTAACATATGCACAGGAGACATAGGAATAGTTGCTGCAAAAAAATACGATATTGAAGCATGGTTCCCAAGGCAGAATAAATACGCAGAAGTAACTTCTGCATCAAACTGCACTGCGTACCAGGCTGTAAGGCTTAATATCAAGTATAGGGACGGAGAAAATGTAGAATATACTCATACTCTAAACAATACGGCAATTGCAACATCAAGAGCAATTGTTGCAATACTTGAAAATTTCCAGCAGAAAGACGGAAGCGTCAAAATTCCAAAAGTTCTATGGCCTTACATGAACGGCAAAAAAGTTATTGAGAAGGTGAAATGATGGCAAAAATACCATGGTATGTTTATGCAATTGTAGGAGCCGGCATGGTTTATGCTATCCAAAATCTTGATAATGAAAAGCTGGGCATATTCATGTATGTTGCGTATGCATTCCTTATTATTGCTGTTTTCAAACTTCTTGTATCTTTTATGCTCGGAAAGAAAAGAAAAACAATCGAGCCAAAACTGAAGCCATCAGACATGCCTCCTGCAGAAATGCCAAAAGCAGCTGCAGTCTGCAAATACTGCAAGGCACCAGTACCTCCTACTGGACGGTTCTGTCCATACTGCGGGGCAAGAATAAGGATTTAGTCCTTGTATGCTGCTTCCATTCTTTTTCTTACTTCTTCAGGATAAAGATATGTTGTTAATATTCTATCAAACCTTTTCTCGGTTGACATGTCAGGGGAGGGGATATCATTTATACCATCCTTTCTGGGATTTATTTTTTCATACTTTGAATAAATAACTCCAGGAAGCTCAATGCCTACTGCAAACGCCGCAGCCCATCTATGCGAGCCATCAGAAGCAAGCATGTACTTATGATGTGTATACCTGTGCTCTTCAGGAATCTCAAAAAGAGGAACTGGAGATGTGTTTTGCCAGCCTTCTTTTTTTAATACCCTTGCCAGACTCAAGTCTACACCAATACAATGGTAAAAACACCATACTTCATAAGGATCAACAGTTAATCTTTTCATAATATTGTAACATTGAGGGCTCTTAAATTGTTTTTGGAAAAACAGGCTTTGCACAAAAATTCGCTTTGCTCAGCCAGTGCACTCAAAATTCTAAATGTTCTTCAGACTGCTGACATTCTCCGACGGAGCCTACCCTCTTGTCAGCTTTATTGTTTATATATTGAATTTTGCCTTAAGTGCACTGGCACTATTTGTGCAAAGCCGAAAAAACAATCAAAAATTATATATAGAATGATGAATTTTGAGTGCTTATGGGGAGCTTATTTAATGACATGCTTGAAAGCGATGAGTCAGTGTTCCGAAATCTGGATGCGCTTGACTTTGAATTTCTTCCAAAGCTTTTGCCTTACAGGGACAACCATCAGCACTTTATTGCATCCTCAATAAAGCCTTTGCTGCAGGGAAGGAATGGCAGGAACATGTTTATTTCAGGAGCTCCTGGAATAGGAAAAACAGCTGCAATCAAATGGGTCTTCAGGGATTTGACAGAGGAAACAGATGATGTTATACCTATCTATATCAACTGCTGGCAGAAAAATACAAGCTACAAGATTATGGTGGAAATATGCCACATGCTCGGCTACAAGTTTACCCAGAACAAAAAAACAGAAGAGCTTTTCAAAATTGTAAGAGACCGGCTCAACAAGACATCTGTTGTGTTTGCATTTGACGAAGTTGACAAATTAGAGGATTTCTCATTTCTTTATACAATCTTAGAGGAGATTTACAAGAAAAGCATTTTGCTGATTACAAACTACAGCGAATGGCTTTCAAATCTTGACCAAAGAATAAGGTCAAGGCTCACGCCTGAAACAGTTGACTTCAAGCAGTACAGCAGAGAAGAGACAGCAGGCATTTTGAAAGACAGGACAAAGTATGCTTTTGTTCCAGGAGTCTGGGAAAAGGATGCATTTGACCTTGTTGCAGAAAAAACAGCTGATCTGAAAGATATAAGAGCAGGGCTGTTCATGATGAAGGAAGCGGGAATGGCTGCAGAAGACAACGCTTCAAAGAAAATAAATTTGGAGCATGCAAAGACAGCTGCTGAAAAAGTGCCAAAATTTGAAATAAAAGACAGCGAAGAGCTTGACGAGGAAGCAAAAACTGTGCTGGAGATTATCAAAGACAACAGCGGGAAAAAGATAGGTGAATTATTTGCTGTTTATCAGGAAAAGGGCGGAAATGCAACCTATAAAACATTCCAGAGAAAGGTTGACAAGCTCTCAAAAAACAAGTTTATATCGACTGAAAAAACATCCGGCGGAAAAGACGGCAATACAACTATTGTTAGTTACGAGAAGACCAAGAAGATTACTGATTTCTAGAACTTAAGAAGACAGCTCACTGGACAAACTCGAAGCAAAGCTTCTCGAGGCCCAGTTTCGCTGCGCTCACTGGACAAACTCGAAGCAAAGCTTCTCGAGGCCCAGTGGCAAACCACTGGACACTGGACATGGTGTTGTGAGGTATATAAATGAATTCTGTCTACTACATGTTTATTGTTTTGAAATGAGGAACGGGCCGACTTCCCGAAACCAAGGCCCTTCCAAAACTTTCAAAATAAAAAAAACAGAAAAAACTGAGGTGATAAACATGGTTGACTTGAGCACAAAAACGATAAAGGATTTGTTTAACCAGCAGATTAGTAATATGACAAGAAGGACTATTGACAGCTTTGATTATCAGTTCAGCGACAGGTGGATACAATGAGCGACATCTACACTGAAAAAGGTGTCCAGGATTATTTTGATGATGATGAACTTTCAGTTGAGGAAGAATCATTCATGAGAGGTTATCTTCACGCTTATTCTTAACTGCCCAAAAAACGCACCTCCCCCTGGGTTCCACGACCCAGGGCGGCTCTTTCTATTTTTAACCAAGACTAAGAGC
>CAZLVM010000070.1:0-1302 GCA_964562875.1 uncultured Methanosarcinales archaeon
ATTAACCAATAAGCAGTATTTTGGAATGCCAGGCATGCAGTTTGAAAAGATGTGTAACGCTTTGTGGGGGCATAATAGAAGGCAGTTAAAAAACATGTTTCCAGAAGTAAACACATCCTGGATGTATATAGACAGGCAAGGCAGGATGTACGGCTTTGGAGAAGGCAATGTAGTCCCCACAGCATATCAGGCAAGGGAAGGTTCAAGAATGATGGGGATTCAGCTGTTTCTTATCAGAAGAAATAATTTTTCATACTGCGATAGCTCTTATTTTATGAGGGCAAGCTTAAAGCCAAGGGCTGCCGAAGCTTTTGGCAGAGGCATTGATGATTTTCATGATTACAATGAAGAAGGCGATGGGGTAGTCACAATAAACGCCCAGTCAGGAATAGTTGAAAAGCTTATAGAAGCAGGCTTTGCTGTCGGAAGACTGAAAAGAATGAAGCCTTTGGTAAATCCAAAGGATGCTGACTCCGGAAGATACAGCTGCGGCGCAACAACAGCTGATGTTTATAATGTTCATCCAAGCCTCGGAGAAAAAGTTCTTTACATTGCTTCGCAAAATGCTGCAGAAGTCCATAAAAGGGGCAGTAAAGTCAGGGGAGAACGTGAAAATGACAAAGGGACTGTTTTAAGAGTTGAAAGGCTTCATAGGCTTGATGACCCTGTGCTTGATATTATTGTTACATATGAAATGAGAAAGCCCCATGGAAATTCATTAATACTTCATGGCACAAGGGCAATATACGATAGAATGCTTGACAGGGATTTCTGGCCAAAGCTTGCTTCACCTCCAACACATCCTAACCATCTTGGTGAAAAGGGCATAACATTTTAACCGAACTATATTTAAATCAGTTCTTGCTTTATTATTCAAAAGCTCGTGTAGTATAGCGGATAGTACGCGGCCTTGCGGCATGCAACATTAAATGCAAAAAGGCTGTAACCGGGGTTCAAATCCTCGCACGGGCGTTTATGGGGGAACAATTATTAGAATCAGTGCTAAATGATTTGCTTGCTGAAATAGGCGGACCTCTAAAAGAATCATGCCAGCCAGCTTATAATCTTGTAAATAAATGCGCTGAAGAAGATGTTTACATGAAACTGCCTGAATCTGTAAGAAGAACTGTTGAGCCTTCGCAAAGCGCTGTTGAAAGGTCCAGTAAAGCTTATGATAAAGTGGCAGAGATTGGCAGCAGCGATGAAAGCGCTGACAACAAGCTAAAATATATTTTTGACAATCTCGCAGGCCCGATTAGAAACGGAGCAAATGTTTTTCTTTCATTTGCAGATATTTGCCAT
>CAZLVM010000070.1:1402-5010 GCA_964562875.1 uncultured Methanosarcinales archaeon
AGGCCCGATTAGAAACGGAGCAAATGTTTTTCTTTCATTTGCAGATATTTGCCATTTTGATTTCAAAAATCTTCCTGAAGAAGTTAAGCATATGGTTCAGCCTGCAAAGGAATCATGGGGGACATTTAAGGCATCAAATAAAAGAGTGGGTGAAATATTACATAGGCTGCCTCCTGAAAAAATTGATGAGTACGAACATTACCATACAAAGGGCAAAAAAATCAAATAAGAGTTGGGAGCTTTTTCTGAATGAGCCATCCAAATGCGAATGCCCCTGCTCCTGCGCCTACAATTCCAAGCAGCAAAGCAAGGAATCCTCCGCTTAGCAATCCGCCTATGGCAAATGCTGCAACAAGGCTTACCAAAAACATGACAAGCGCGGCTTTTATCATAAGTGTTCCCTGCACTGGGATTTTTGTTCCAAACTGGCCAAGCAGTACAGCTGACAATATTCCAAGCACTGCGCCGATTACAATAGTCATGAGCATTCCCATGATATCAAATCCATTGACAATGCCAAGCACTGCCTGTATTATTCCTGCCAAAGCTCCTCCTGCTGCTCCCCATTGTGCCACAGCTCCCATTGAGACTGATCCTCCTGGAGCTGCCTGCATTTCAGGTGCTTGAGGTTGAACAGGCATTGCTGCCGGCTGCTGCATTGGCACTGGCTGTTGAAAAGCAGGCTGTATTGGAGCTGGCTGGCCTTCTACTGAAGGCGCTTCTGCTGGCGGAGCCTGCGCTGGCTGTACTGGAATAGGCTGTTCTGCCTGCGGTTGTGTTTCTCCGTTTGTCATCATAATTCACCTCTTCTTTTGCATTTTGTAAAGATGTTCAACATCATTTATGTCATTTATTTCTGAAACTGCCTTGTCATCCCTGACTTTTACAAGCCTTGGAAACCTTAAGGCATACCCGCTTTCATAAGTTGGGCTCTTTTGTATCTCTTCATATTTTACTTCTATAACTATTTTGGGTTTAATTTTTACTTCCCTTCCCTTTTCAGATAATATCAGAGGCTTTATCATTTCTGTCAGCTCACCAAAACTCATACCCTCTTCCGGCTTTTCTTTTATTCCTGTTCCTACTTTTCCAATTTCAAGGAGGTTTCCTTCTTCGTCAACGCATGCAAGCGTAAAGCTGGAAAGCCATCCGCCTCTTTTTCCTGTGCCCCATTCAGCTCCAACTATGACAAGGTCAAGTGTTTCCATGACAGGTTTTAGCTTTACGCCATAACCAACTTTTCTTCCTGGCTTGTAGACCTGCTCAAGGCTTTTGACCATTACTCCTTCATTTCCCTTTGCAAGAGATTCTTTGTAGAACTTTTCTGCCTCTTTGGCATTATCCGTGACAAGCTGATCTGCGAGAACAATTTTTCTTTTTATAGGTATAACTATTTTTTCAAGCGCAGCCCTTCTTTTACTGAACGGCTCATTGGAAAGGTTTTTGCCGTTAAGCTCAAGTATGTCAAATATGTTCAGCTCAACCGGCAGCTCTTTTGCCATTTTCTCTATGTCATACTTTCTTCTTATTCTCTGCGATATTTCCTGGAACGGCCTGTATTTGCCGGTTTTTGTTGAGTATCCAACTGCCTCGCAATCGATTATGAAAGCATCAGCATCTACATTAGTTCTTACATATTCAGCTATTTCTGAGAATTGTTTTGTGACATTTTCAAGCCTTCTTGTGAATATTTTTATTTTCTGGTTTTCCTTATGTATCTGCATTCTAAATCCATCATATTTGAATTCAAATGCTGCAGGCTTTCCAACAGTCTTGAATGCATCTTCAACATCAGCTGCTTTCGGATAAAGCATCAGCTTAAGCGGCTTGCCGATTATAACTTCAATATTTCCAAGAGAAGCCTCTCCTTCTTTGGCTGCTTTTGCAACCTGGCCAAAGTCGTTTGCAAGGTCATACGCATTCTGCACTTTGCCAGTGTATTCATTATATTTTTCTCTGTCAGGGATATCTATTTTTCCTTCTTTTTCATCATATGATACGCCTGCTTCTTTTGAAAAGAAAGCCCAGGTGATAGCATCTCTTAACGAGCCTTCACCCACTCCAACTCTCATGTCTTCAAGTATTGTCCTTACAATGTACTTTGCTTCTTTTGGCGATGCAGATGTCAAAAGCTCTGCGATTATGCCCATCTTTATTTCAACACTGCCCTTTCCTTCTATTGAAGCAAGTTTTCTCAAATTATTAGCAACCTTTGATACGCTTAATTTTTGGCTGAAAAGCGTTGCCTGTTTTCTCTTGCTTGTTGATTCTGCAGCTGCTTCTCCAATATCCCCTGTTTTTTTCCACTTTTCTTCAACCTTGCTTATCTCCAGTCCAGTTGCCTTGCTTATTGCTTTTAGCACAAGTTTTGAGGCAACTCCTATTTTTCTCTCATCCCACTGGGGAAATATTCTTCCCTGCACAAGAAGCGCTACATCATAAAGGTCTTTCAAAGGGGCTGATTTCAGCAGTTCAGAAATTTCATGAGTTTTTGCAAGTCTTTTTGCAGTTGATTCAAGCTTTTCATAAAGCTCGACTAATCTTGAGTATTCCATATCAATAAATATATAAAGAAAGAGTTATATAAATGTTTTTATATGGATGTCGTCGATTGCATTAGGACGCGAAGAAGCATAAGAAAGTTTCTTGATAAGCCGGTTGAATGGGAAAAGGTAGCTACTGTTGTTGATGCAGGAAGATCTGCCCCATCTGCAGGAAATCTTCAAAACTGGAAATTTACAGTTATTCTTGATGAAGCAAAAAGAAAAGATATTGCAGAGGCATGCCTTCAGCAGTACTGGATTCAGAAAGCGCCGGTTATTGTTGTTGTTACAGGAGAGCCTGCAAAATCAGAAAGATTTTATGGAGTAAGAGGCGCAAGATTATATTCAATTCAGAATTGCGCAGCAGCTGTTGAAAATATGCTTTTGACAGCTCATGCCCAGGGGCTTGGCGCCTGCTGGGTGAGCGCATTTGACGAAGATATGGTCAAGAGAGTTCTTGGTATAAAGCCGGAATCAGGCGACATAAGGCCTCAGGCAGTAATACCTATTGGCTATGCAGGCGAGCAGCCTCCAGAGCCAAGCAAGCACCCGCTTACGACGGTACTTTTCCTTGACGGTTATGGGAGCAGGGTAACTGATGTTAATGAATGGGCAGGATTTACAAGCACACATGTGCAAAAACTTTTCAAAAAAGGCAAATCTATCCTCGAAAAAGTGACAAAAAAGGTTGCCAAGAAAAAATAATTCTTGAAATTTTATCGTCGAGAAATAAATAATTATATTCTTTAATCTATATATCCCACTATAAAAATGCTTAAATACTCAAATAATAAATATAAAAGAATAAGTACGAGTTTTGGCGAACTCGAGTAAATGTTTGTGGTTTAAATTTGATCTGGTTTAAGACAACTGTATTCTTACATTGTTAGTTTGAGTCATCCAAACCTGAAGTCAAGCATCATTGGCGTGATACTTAAGTTCTGAAGGAGAATTAGTGGAACTCCGATATAAATATTTCGTTAGTGGGGTAGTTATAATCGGAAATATAGATTGAAAACCATGAAACCAAAAAAAAAGGGGGATGCAATATGGACTTTATAGTAG
>CAZLVM010000071.1:0-4985 GCA_964562875.1 uncultured Methanosarcinales archaeon
ATCTTGTTTGGGAATGCGAAGATTTAGCAAATGCTGCAGCACATGAACAAACATTTGACTGTGATTCTGCGCAATTTCCAAGTCTTCGGCCAAAAGTTACTACAAATGGAACCCCTACCATTCTTGCAACCATTGACTTTCCAATTCCTGTTGGCGAAACTGATTATGTTGTTACAGAATACAGGTATTTGCCATTTCCAATAATAGAGAGTGATGTTTTTCTTACAATAGAATCATCAAACCCAGAAGTTGAGGTTTATTTTGAGGGTGGAGGAACTGAAGTGGACAATCCCCAACTTGACCTGGAAATACTTGCAAGCGCAACTTATGAGGTTGAAGGGATTGAGGTTTTTGACAAGGCTTCAATAACAAGCTCTGAAACAGGAAAGGAGCACGAATTTATCTGCGTGCCTGACTGTGAGTCTGTGCCTGAATGCGACGGAACAGGCTCAGCAATATTTGAATGCGCAGGACCTATTGATGCATCATTTAACATAGGAGTATCTGATGAAGGTGCTGGAGGAGTTGCATGGCTTCCAGTGCTTGGATACACTCATACCCAGGCAACAGGGCATTGGCTTGGAGAAGGTCAGACAGTTACTATTGACGGAACTACATGGTTCTGCCTGAATGATGGAACAACCGGAAGAAGCTATTTTGACAACAGTGTTGAAGGAGACCAGGGAGCTTGCGAAGGAGCAGGATTCACATGGACAGGAAGCCTGTGCTGCGGAAATGACGCTCTTGAAGGAAGAACAGAACCAGAATTTTACAATGATGCAGGCGGAAACGGAGCTTGCTGGAATGGGGTTTACTATGCAAATGATGAAATTTTTGAATCAGACAGAGTAGGAGTCTATGACGGGACTTTTGTAGGGTGCGACCTTGAAGGGGAAGACCCCGGCTCAATACTCAGCATAAATGCGCTTGACGGAAGAGCAATAATATTTGAAGATTATCCTGTTTGCACTGTTCTGCCAAATTTAATGACATGCCCAACAGACAGGTTTTGGACATTTAACAATCCAAATCCGGAAAGGAATGTATACAAAAACATAAGCTGGCTGCATGACATTGGAGCAACATGGTCATTTGAAGAGTTTGGATGCTGCAGCCCAACAGAATGCTGGAACAGCTCAGGATGCACACCAGACCAAACAGACAGACCAGTCTATAATGATATTGAAGGATATATATGCCTTAATGGAAAATGGACAAACCTGCCATACTTTTACACTCCATACGGAGATGCAGGATTCTGCCCGTCATTTGACCAGTGCCTTTACAATGCAGAAGCAGATGCAGGAATAAGATGCGTAGACAACGATGATTATCACCTGAATTTTATGTGCGAGGACAGCGAGTGGACAACAAGGTCAAAATTCCTTTCCCTTTACCTCCTTAACTTTGCAAACCAGCCAAAATACAGGAATAATTTCACGCTTTTCTGCGACACATATGAAAACATACTTACATATTATCCATACACTTTTGAGGGTGTTTCTGTGTCAGAATTTGTAGGAAGACACTGCGCAATAGACGGAGAAGATGGGCTTCAGCCGTGCGTCAACGGCTTTTGCATACTAAAATATCCAGAAGGAGTTGCATTCGCTACAAGCCTGAACATACCTGTAAATGACCCTGATAGGAGCTTTTTGAAAGCATTCAATTACAACAGCAACAAATGCGATAATATTAATGGATTTGGCAAATGCGGAGATACAAGGGCATTTTATGATGATGACTTTAACCTGCTGTTTTATGTGCCTAATGGAAATATGATAAAGCCTGCATCACTTGAAGGCATTTTTACATCAGCGATTGGAACTCCGATGAGCAGAATAATCGCAATGGCTGCTATTGAATCAGAGTTTGATATCAAATTTGGACTTTTTGAAGATATAAAATTTTTCAGAAGGATTTTTGTAGACGTGCACCAAGGCAGAAGGATTTTCGCATTCCTTGAGCCAAGCACGCCTTTGTTTGACGCAAGCAAACAAAAGCTAGGTCTTGTTGACCTTTTGGGTCTTGACATGGAAGGGCATGATGTAAATGCCTGCAATACTGTGGAAGGATATGGCTGGGCTAACAGCTGTGATGAAAATGATGTGGTGCTGGCAAAGGCCAGGACTTCCGCGCCTTCCAGTGAAAGCGTGTTTGCAGGGTTGTGGCTTGATCTTACATCAAAACTAAGGGCGGGGTGAGTCCCTATTTTCAGAGGCAAAAAAGCGCAAATAACTTTTGTAATAATAATGGGACTAGTTCTTGTTGTAGGTTATGGGGTAATCTCTTACATAAGAGGATCTGAAGCAGAGCAGATGACAGAGCAGGCAATGAAAGTGCAGAGATTAAGCGCAGACAAAATATCACCTGTTGATGACTACATAAAATCAACGCTTGACCTTGTTGCAATGGATGGGCTTGACCTACTTGGAAAGCAGGGTGGGCATATATACATTCTTCAGGACGGCATATCCCCTGAGCTTGAGCCGTCGCAGGAAGGCAAGGAATATGTTGAATACGGAGAAGGGGAAGCTGCGTCAAAAGTAAGATATCTAATACATCCACCAGAAGGTAATGTCCCTTACACTTATTATTCTCAAACTCCTGCATACCCTTGGCAGACATTCCCTCTTGTAGGCAGTGAAATCCATTACAATGGATTTTTTGGGTTTAATCGAATGCCAACCCTCATAAAAATGAACAATACAAACTCAATTCAGGAACAGCTTGAGAATTTTACAATTACAAGAATTACAAAAATAATTGATTTTGCGTCATTTGAAAATCAGGGGCTTGAGATAACCCTTGACGGCTCTCCAAGTCTTTTAGTTGAGTTTAACATAAGCACAGTGTTTAATCTTTATTATCCTATTAAAATATTTGATGCTGCCACAGGCGCAGAGGCATTTGTTTCAGATTTTCAGATTGCATATCCAATTAATTTTGTTACAATACAAAAATTTGCAAACGATGTTATAAGCAAGGATGTCACAGATATAGAGTTTGATATAAGAACAGCGAAGATGGAAGATTACCCTTTAATTGGAGTGCAGGTTCTTGAGGATGTTTATGGGAATGATGACCTTGTGATAATTGAGGACAAAGCATCAAAGTTCATAGACCGGTCATACCAATTCAGGTTTATGAGGCACAACAGAATGCCTGCACTGCATTATATTGATATTGAAGACGAATATAAGCTTGGCAACGGGTCAACAGTAAGAATTAATGCAAATAACATGCTGGTGTTTTTCAATACCCATCCTGCTTACAGCCAGGATGCAATTCAGCTGGATTTTTCAGACCCTGATGAGGACGAGATTTTGATAACATTTAAAAAGGATTTACCCTTTTTTAAGTATGAGCTGTATTCAAGCGAATACGCCGATAATTCATATATCGGAACTGCAATAAACATATCAGTGGCTGCTTTTGAAGTTAAGGGGGTTGAAAATAGAACCCATGACTGGCAGACTCTGGAACTAGAAGTTGTAGAATGGACAAGATAAAAAAGAGCGTGATAGTAGTAGGAATATTTCTGATTTTGTTAGCTTTGCCTGCAATTGTACAGGCAGAAGACGCAGGATGCTGCTGTAATCTTCTTGGAGAAGCAGACCCAATAACAGTTGAACTTCCAGACCAATGCCGTGCGCCTTATTTCTATAATCATCTTGAAACTGATTTAGGTTTTACTTCTGTGGAAATTCCCCAGTTAATCCAGGTTGAGGGAAAACAGTGTGATTATTTCTGCTCTGCAGGAGCAATAGAACTTCCCCCCGAAATTATAATCGCGCCGTGCGACAGGGCTGATTACAATCCTGCACCTACGGATTTTTCAATAACTCCTGAAAAAGGCGAACTCGCTGTTTCGCTTATATGGAACTATGAGTGCAAGCCTGATTATTATGATGTTTACAGATGCGAAGGAGTTGGATGCAATCCTGAAACAGAAGGGTATCTTCTAAGGACAATGCTAACAACAACATATTATAGGGACACTGCAGGAATATCCTACGAAGATGGGAGCGCTCCTGCGCTGAAATGGAAAACTGACTACACATACGCTGCTGTTGCAGCATATAGCAGAGGAGGAGATGCTGGATTTAGCATGAGCGGAACAACAGAAGAAATAAGCACAGGAGATGTTGAGTGCTTCAAGCAGTACTCATCAGATATGTTTTGCGTATCAAGCCTTTTTTACAATGTTCCGTTTATCCAGGAATATCTTGAGGAAAACGGATATCCAGGCATTGATGAATACAATTCAGGAGGGTATTTTAGCTCAAACTATGAAGATGCAATTTGGGCATCATTTGGAACATCAAAATTTAACAAGGCGTTCAGCTGCAATGCAAATAATCATGTAAGCAATGGCATGAACATATGCGGAGGAGCAGGAGGGGGAGTTTGCGCTATTGACGATGGACAGCCTGCCTGTCTTGCGCAGTCAAACTGTGAAGTGGGGGTTGAAGAAGGAAATTATTTTGGGCTTTACTACACAAGGGATGCGTGCGAAGGGGTTACAGGAGATAAAAGATTCTGCTTTCTTGATAAGTCAAAATCAATTGTTGATGATTGTTATCAATGCAGTATGAATATGAACTGTTATGATTATAGAACAAATGATGCCTGTCTTTCAGATAATTGCGGAGTTGGCTACTGTGAATGGGCAGATATATATCCTGCGCTGGGGATAGGAACATGCTATGACCCAAGATACAGCGCGTGCCATTTGTGCGATGCAGAACCTCAATTGGGTATAGGCAGCTATGAATCATATGACAATGTTTTTGAAAAATGCGATTTGAAAAAGTCCAATTCTCTTTCAACAGATGATTTTCCATGCTTTTTCCTGAACGGCGAAAGCAAGAGCTGCGGAGATGTTACATGTTCTGACTACCAAAGCCCAGCACTTTGCACAGGTGGCGGAGAAATATTTAAGGTAAGACTCGCTTCAGACAATTCATTGATTGAAGAAAGCC